>CAZADB010000044.1:0-4612 GCA_964483835.1 uncultured Candidatus Saccharibacteria bacterium | reverse complement strand
AACAGATGAAGTCTATAGACTATAACTCTAGAAAGATTAAATTTATAGAAAAAGCTGACGAGAAGACTATCAATCGTATATTGGGGATTATTGATAGTATTGTGGATTGAAATTCGGGCTATTAACTACGATTACGTTCACCCGACTCCTATACTCCCTATTTTAGGAAAAATAGTCATACGTTAATTTTATTGTGATGCTTATACAACTTTTCTTTAAACCTTTTATATATATCGTCAAAAGTGTCTAAATGTGTCTTTGCACTAGCTTTGTCCGTAGCTTCTGTAACATTAGTTGAAAAGATATTATATTCAGTAACTAACTCATTAAAGATACCAAAGTCCTTATATACCAATATTTTACTAAGCAAGGTGTCCATCTTTTTAGTCAAGCCTCTCAGGAGTATATCATTATCAGAAAAACTGAAATTATCAGAAAATGTTTTTTGAAAGAAATCATACGTTTTATCGTTTATATAATCTATATCGGACTCTATAGACAATAATTGAGTATTGAAAAAATCATTTTTGTTTTTCTTTGCTGATTGCCAATGTATAAATAAGGATATTATTGCTGCAATAACACCATTAATAGCTATTACTACCCATGTTTGCATTTATTTTGTTCCATCTTATAATATCTTAAAACATATGACATCATTTTTTCTGATAAGTTAGCATCATTGTCTGAATGTAATTTAACTTTTTCTTTAAAAATATCTAATCCATACTTACATGCAATAGGGGAAAAAGCTTCATCTAAAAAAGAAGGTCCGAAACCTAAAACACCTGAACCATCAATATCAATACTCTCATCATTTTCAAAAATAGGTTTTAATACCTCTTCTCTAAATTGCTCTCCAGAATATTTTCCTAATCTAATAAATCTAGGTCCAGGATATTTTGTAAATTGCTTAATAAAATTATGGGAACCTCTAAAAACAACTCAAAAAGTCATCTAAACGGTTCCTTGACCTATTTTTTTGATTATCAGATTTTCAACATGCTTATTTGTTAAAAATCTCATCAAATAGCACAACTTGACTGTGCTATTTGATGAAGTCTTCATGTTTTTGTTCCTTTTTACATCACTTTCACTTTTTGTAACCTTACTAACTGTTCATATCTAAAGAGATTGTAAGTGAGGTTCAAGAACCCAATAGATGACTTGATGCGTTTTATGCCTATGGATTTCATATGCAAAGCATCATTCATAGAGTTTGTCATAAATCCAAATATATGTTCTATTCTTGCCCTTATTTTAGATTTTACATTATTTGATTCTTTTTGTTCTTCTGTAAGAGGGTGACCTCGATAACCTTTTTCATGCACAAAGCTTTCACAGTTTTGTTCTTCTAGGTAGTCTTCTATATCTTTACTTCTATAGGCACTATCGGCATGGAGTTTTTTATCTGTTTTATCAACAATATTTTTTATCTCTGTTGAATCATGAGGTGCAGCAGAACTCACACTGTATTTAGTTATGAGTTTAGTCTTTGCATCTGCATTGATATGGTCTTTGTATCCATAGTGTCGTTCTGCACTTTTAGTCATCCATCTTGCATCACAATCTTTTTGTGCTAATTTTGAGCGTTTACCATTCTTGTCTTTAGTAGAAAAAGCTATAGGTATAGCACCTTTTTTGATATCTGCATTATCTTCTTTGGAGTTTCTCTGTCTAGGTACATCTACAAAGGATGCATCTATCATACTTCCTTCTTTGGCTATGATACCTTGGCTCATGAGTTGTTGAGTAAACAGGATAAAAAGTTTCTCCGATAGGTTTCTATTGGCTAATTGTTCTTTAAAGTGCCATATAGTCTTCTCGTCTGGTATCTTATCTCCAAGCTTTAGTTCTAGGAATTGTTTAAACGATGTTCTATCATTGATTTGAAATTCTGTTTGTTCATCTGATAGATTGTAATACTTTTGCAAGATGAGTATTTTAAACATCATAAGCTTATCATAGGGTGGTCTTCCTCCTGCGCCTTTTGGCTCTACATACAATGCTTCTTCTATAGGCTTTCTGAACAACTCCCATTGTATTACTTTATTTAGCTTTGCTAGTGGTGGTTGGTACTCTTTGATTTTATTCTCATGATATTCCAAGTCATATAATCCTAGCACTTTTAGCCCTTTTTATCTTCATTATTTATATATCTATTTTAGCTAAATTGTCGTTTTAGGTTGGTTAGTTTTTAGAGGTTCCCATAAATCACTCCATGCCTAACACAAATACCAAGGTCTATCTTTTTTGAAGCCTTAATGACTTCATGTATAATCGCAACGATGTAAAGATTTTGAGGTACTTTGAAATCATCTACTTCACCATTATCACCACGATACTTCATTAGTGGGTCTCCTAAATCATCTTTAAGTGTATCTATTAGATTGACTTTTTTTATAGACTTTTCTAGTAGTCTTAAAGGCTCTTCTGTTTCTGCTACAATATCACTATCAGTTTTTTTTTCTGCTCTCGGCTTCCCTCTAAGTTGCCGTGCTGCTTTTTCTTTCATCGCTTTTTCTTGTAATGTCTTTGATACTGCTGTCATCTAAGTTCCTTTACATATTCTGTAAAATCCATACTGCTGTCAAAACTAAACTCGTTTCCCATTGGTATCTCTTCATTCATCTTTTTATAGGCTCTCTCTCCTGCACCATCACCATCAAACGCACCCACCAATACAATACCTTTCATACGGTCACTTTTTAAAAAAGATATGAGTTTTGGCTTGATGTTACCTACACCCTCTATTGATATGAATGGTATCCCCAAGAGTGAAGCATTGAGGGCATTTTTTAATCCCTCTCCTACAAAGCAATAACCTTGGTCTTTCATCATCCTCTGCATTTGTGCCTGTAGTGGGAAAAGATGTTTATTACATGGGGTATCTGTACTTTTTAGGTTTAGATATTTTAATGGTTTATCGCCTTGCAGCAACGGACTACCATTTCTCTCTGGTCTGTATTTAATAATGTCTACCACAGTTTCGCTCTCATCTCTCATTATAATTACAGGGCAATTGAAATACTGACAATACCCTATGACCTTTTCAAATAGATATTTAGCAAACTTCTCTTCTGTAGGTATTAAATATCCTTCAAATAATTTCTCTAAATAGGGTGCAACTCTTACGACTTCTGTCTCTGTACCATCAACATCAAGGGTAATATAACTCCACTTCTGTTTATAGCGTGTATATGAAGCAGAAAGGTATGTATTTGCCATAATTTCAAGCTTAGCAAGTAGTAACTCATTATCTTTCTTTATAGGCGTGTTTTGCCTTACAGGTTTCATGTAATTACTTTGGAGTTCCATACCATTTAGATACTTTTCTGATAAGTAAGAAAGTGCTTCACTTTTATCAAGATTTTCAACTATCTGAATAAAGTCAATGACATCACCACTTTCACCTGTACCGTGGTCATAATATTTTTGGGTATCTGTATATACATCAAAATCACCACCATCACGGACAGGGTTTTCTTTTGCCCTAAGTCTGCTAGCACTACCTTTAAGCTCGGTATAGTTTTCAACTACATCGAGTATAGGTATATGGCTTTTTATATTTTCGATTAAAGTCATTATGCAGTCTTGATAGTCTGTGATAAAAATTCAGATACATCTATGATATTAAATACCACTTTGGCATTTTTGGCTTTGCCTAACTTCTTATAGTTTGGTATGCCGTACCCTTTGGCTATGTAGCCGTCTATAGTACTGTAACTTATGCCTAACTCGTGAGCCATTTCTCTTTTAGATAGTGTTAATTTTTTGTATCGTGCCTGTAGGTCTTGATAGATTAGTTCTTGTTGTTGGTTCATGTTGTACGCCTTCGTATTAAGATAAGCGTAATATCACATTTTTATACTGAACTATTGTTATTTTGAGTTTCCCCCATACAAGGGGGATTTAGTTATTTTGTAAATTTTGAATATACTCTGATGTCCTATTCTCAATGTTATGTTTATATTCTTCTATTAATTTATCCTCTTCTTCCGACATAGGTAAAGTTGCTTTGAGAGTAGTATCATGCTTTATAATTTCATTATAGATACTAAAAATTTTAACTATCTCTTTATCTGTGAAAGGATATTCTTCCTGTAGAAATTTTTTAGCTATACGTGAAAACTCTTTCTCAACCTTGCCCAATGTAGAAAATTTTTGTTGTATAGCCCAATCAATATCAGACAATAAATTATCAACACTTTCAATAGGATAATAGTCCACAAGAAGATTATCCAGCAACATTCTTGCACGTACATATTTTTTTATTGTTTTTTCAGGTCTTTTATTGGGGAGGTATTTCCTTTTAACAAAGACACTTTTCCCCTCTCTATAGACCTCATAGCCAGCGGTTAAGATTAAAATTATTGCAGTGTCTAAGTAAAGCTCCTTGAACATATTCAAAAAATAATCTGTAAACTTTTCTTTATTCATCTATAAAGCCCCTTTATCGCATTCTTGCCGCTACTCGGTGCTAACTTTGCATACCTCATGGTCATATTAATATCGCTGTGGTTCATAAGCTCTTTGATGTTAAATATCGGTACACCATTAATAGCTAAATGACTTGCAAACGTATGTCTAAGCGTATGGACTACTGCACGGT
>CAZADB010000043.1:0-4792 GCA_964483835.1 uncultured Candidatus Saccharibacteria bacterium | reverse complement strand
TGGAAACAGTCCAGAAACAACATAGTTTTGTTATTCAGACATAATGCGGTAAAATTAATTATAAATAAAATTTTATATATGATAAAAGTAGCAATTAATGGATTTGGACGAATTGGGCGTGCCTTTTTTAGAATGACTATGGATAATACTGAATTTGATGTTGTTGCAATAAATGATTTGGGAGATATTGAAAATTTAGCTTATCTTTTAAAATATGACACTGTATACGGAAGAGGGCAGTATGAAATAAATACAACAGAAAATTTTTTAATTATAAATAAAAAGAAAATTCAATTTATACAAGAGCCAGATCCAAAAAAGTTACCTTGGGGAGAGCTGGATATTGATATTGTTATTGAATCTACAGGAATTTTTTCAAGTTATGGAAGTTCTAAAAAACATCTAGATGCTGGAGCTAAAAAAGTAATTATTTCAGGACCAGTGCAAGACGATGCCGAGAAAGCTGGTGTTGCTGGGGCTACGGTGCTTATGGGGGTAAATGATGAAATTTTATCTTCATGCGACATTAGCTCAAACGCATCATGCACCACTAACGCAGTTTCTCCACTCATATCAATCTTAAAAGATTCTATTGGTATAGAAAAAGCTATATTAAATACCGTACATGCGTACACCTCAACTCAATCTACTGTTGATGAGCCACAGGCAGACTTTAGAAAAGGAAGGGCAGCCGCACAAAATATAATCCCAACTTCCACAGGAGCTGCAAAAGCAACAACAGTAGTACATACAGAATTACAGGGTAAATTTGACGGAATTTCTATCCGCGTGCCTGTCGCTATTGGGTCATTGGTAGATGTTACATTTATAGCATCAAAAAATACAACAGCGAAAGAGATTAATGATATTTTAACAAAAGCTTCATTAGACACAAAGTGGCGTAACTTTTTTGCGGTCACAAATGAGCCATTGGTTTCATCTGATATTATTGGAGCTAGATTAGCTTCTATTGCTGATTTAGAAATGACGCGTGTTGTAGATGGAAATTTAGTAAAAATACTAGCTTGGTACGATAATGAAACTAGCTTCACACATACGCTTGTTGAACATGTTTCAGCTGTTGCTAAAGTATTAAACACAAAAATATAAACTTAATTCTTTATGAAACCAAAAATATATTTTGCCACAGACCATGCAGGATTTGAATTAAAAAATATTTTAATGTCTTTTGTATCGCAAGAACTTGAATATGAAGTGATTGATTGTGGCGCATACACATACGACAGTACAGATGATTACCCAGATCTCATTACTATTGCAGCAAAAAAAATATCTAATTCACCAAAAGACATGGCGATTATTCTTGGTGGTTCTGGACAGGGAGAGGCGATTGTAGCAAATAGATTTCCGCAGGTACGAGCTGTAGTTTATTACGGAGGACAAGAAAGTGTCTTACAATCATCTCGAGAGCATAATGATGCAAATGTATTATCACTAGGAGCACGTTTTATAAACGAAGATGAGGCAAAAAATGCAGTACGAAAATGGCTTGAGATAGATTTTTCAGGAGACCAGCGACACATAAGACGAATTAAGAAAATTGACAATGCAAATTAAGCCTCTTCCTATATCAGTAGTGCCGTCATTACCTGCAAAATCTTTCACGGAGATTAAGTCATTATGCACGGCATTGAAAAATATTTCATCTGAGTTACAAGTAGATATAGTAGATGGTAAGTATGCCCCATTTAAGTCCTGGCCATTTACAGAAGAAGAAAATATACATACAGAGCTGTTAAGGTTAAAGCAGTTTACTAATGATTTTGATATTGAGATGGATTGTATGGTTCAAAATCCTGAACAATACTTAAACACATTTATGGATTTAGGGGTGAAACGTGTCGTAATTCATGTCGGTAGCACAAACAAATATACAGAGATTATTACTCATTCCAAAAGACATAGCTATCAGTTAGGCTTTGCACTAACTAACGACACATCAATGGAACTACTACTAAAATACATTGATGAAATATCCTATATACAAATTATGGGTATTAAAGAAATAGGGAAGCAAGGTCAACCATTCGACTTGCGAACATTATCGCGCGTTCGTGAAATTCGTGCTTTATTTCCAGATCTTGAAATTGCTGTAGATGGTGCTGTTAACAAAAAAACAATTGAAGATCTTCTTAAGGCAGGAGTGACAAGATTTGCACCAGGTTCAGCTGTTGCAAAAACCAAAAATCCAGCTCAATCCTATAAACACTTACTGTCTTTGGTTTCCTGAATAGCACGTTATAATGATGTATATATGTATTATTTAACCAGTACTGAAATTACTGATTTAGAAAAAAAGGCAAATGATATTCGTCAGAGTATTATTGAAATGCTTATCGAGGCAGGGTCGGGTCACACTGCTGGACCTCTTGATATGGCGGATATTTTTACCTTACTTTACTTTAGTGTTATGAAGCACGATCCAAAGAATCCAGATTGGGCAGATCGTGACCGACTTGTGTTATCTGCTGGACATATCTGTCCAGTACTCTACGCCACAATGGCACATGCTGGATATTTTGACCCAGAAGAACTTTTAACATTAAGAAAATTCGGATCACGGTTACAGGGACATCCGCATAGACAGTCTTTGCCAGGTATAGAAAACAGTTCTGGACCTCTTGGAAGTGGTCTTTCACAAGCGGTTGGCATGGCTATTGCTGAACGTATGGACAACCCATACACATCAAAATTTATCTACTGTATTACTGGTGACGGTGAACTTAACGAAGGTCAAATATGGGAAGCAACCATGCTTGCTGGAAAAGAAAAACTTCATAATCTTGTTGTGATTGTTGATCGCAACGCAATTCAAATTGATGGATACACAAAAGATGTTATGCCTCTTGAACCTTTAAGAGATAAGTTTGAATCTTTTAATTTTGATGTGCAAGAAGTAGATGGACACAATATTCGCATGGTAAACGATGCTATAGGAAAGGCACAAAGTGTATACAGTCAGCCATCGGTTATTATTGCTCATACCATATCCTCAAAAGGGGTGGATGTATTTGAACGTGATTTTCGGTGGCACGGAAATCCTCCTGGCAAAGGTCCAGAAGACAGGGTAGCTCAAACAGATCAGGCAGATGTTGCGTTGGAAAAAGTAAAAACTCTTGGAGGTATGATTAATCCTTCTAATTCTTAAATATTATTTATCACATATGTTAGCAAAACACTTAAATAAAAAAATATGCACTTCTGATGTAGAGCAGGTTCCTAATCGTAATGGATACGGGGAGGGTCTAAAAGAGGCAGGGGAGTTATATAAAAATGTAGTTGCACTGTCTGCTGATTTAACAGGATCTACGCGTACTAATATATTTGCAGATGCATTCCCTGAACGGTTTGTGCAGATTGGAATTGCAGAACAAAATATGGCTTCAGTTGCTTCTGGCATGGCAGCAATGGGAAAGGTGCCATTTATTTCATCATATGCTATGTTTTCTCCCGGACGAAATTGGGAACAAATTCGAACCACCATTGCATACAACAATTCAAATGTAAAAATTATTGGAGCCCATGCTGGAGTGTCAGTGGGTCCTGACGGGGCAACACATCAGGCAATTGAAGATATTGCTATTATGCGTGTTATACCAAACATGGTAGTTATAGCTCCATGCGATACTATCGAGGCAAAAAAAGCAACACTTGCAGCTGCAAAATATGACGGGCCTGTATATATTCGTATCGCACGAGAAAAGACACCTGTAGTGACCACTGAAACTTCGCCTTTTGAAATTGGGAAAGCTGCAGTGTTTTTAGAAAAAAACAACAAACATACAAAAACTGTAGGAATTATTGTAACAGGTACTTTGGTGCACAATGTGCTTGAATCGGCGAAAGCTCTTGATTCACAAGGTATAGGTGTGTCAGTATTGCATATGGCAACTATCAAACCACTTGATACTAAAACACTTGATGATTTTGTGGACGATCATGAGATTTTGGTCACTGTAGAAGAGCATCAAGTCGCAGGAGGACTAGGATCAGCCATTGCTGAACATGTAAGTAGCACAAATCCCAGAAAGATTATTAGAATTGGAGTGCAAGATAAGTTTGGTCAATCAGGCGAGCCAGAAGATCTTATGGCTCATTACGGAATGGATACAAATTCAATTATTCAAAAAATAAGTAAATATGTACAATAAAGAAAAAAGACAAAATATCTTTTTTAATAATAAATTTGCTATATTTGGAGTGCTTATCTCGTTTATAATCATTTTATTTAGTGTAATGATAAATAAAAACAGTCAACAAGCACGGAATTTAGCAGTAATAAACCAGATATTTGAATACCAAACAGTGTTGAATATTGAATATTCTCAGTCTGGCAAATATCCAACTTCTGGAACTTCCCGCACGAATATATATTGCATTGGTGACGGGTTAGTACAGTCAGAAAAATGCATGGGGAGTTTAACAATGCCGTATGATGTAAATATTTCTTCAAATATAGAAAATGTTTTTCGTTTACACATGTCTGAATTACCTAGGTTTGATCAAAGTATAGGAATATTTAATTTCTCATCACCCGCATACAGCGGATGTATTGGTACAGGTATAACAAACACAAGGTGTGACGATACAGATTATAGTATTTGGTTTTTACTAAAGGGTACTGATAAAAATTGTGGCAGAGCACATGTGGCAGACAAGAATTTTTATAATGAGTATACGTTATGCAGGTTGATGCCTATATTTCATTAGAAATATTAAAATAATTAAGTTAGTCTGACTAACTTAATTTTACTGATGAAACTACTGGATT
>CAZADB010000042.1:0-4847 GCA_964483835.1 uncultured Candidatus Saccharibacteria bacterium | reverse complement strand
GCCTACGCACTTTCTCACCACACTGGAACTGTTCAGGTTGTATGATATTTTTCTTTGAAAAAGTATCGACAACCACTTGCGAAAGTGTTTAGACACTTTCGCATTCCTTTACCTTTTATAGTAAATAAAAATATGATACTTTTGTGAGCAATTCGTTTTATGCAAAATATAAAATAATAATCGGGGCAACAAGCCAATAGAAAAAAGATTTGGGAGATTCAAAAAGTAAACTTATTGGTGATCCGGGTGTAATTAGTTCAGTGACTGGTAAAACATGATAACTATAAACCATAATCAAGATCGTACCCGCTATGGCTAGTGCAAACTTTCTCCAGAACCCTTCTAAAATGCCTTCATCATATTCTTTTGGTAAAATTTTGGCAAAAAGTAATGTCGTCATTACGGCAAATATTAAAAATATCATAATCATTAACGCAGACTCTATTTTTACACTTGTCACATTTGACAAAAGTATGTCGTAATAGGGAAACTCAATAGCCAGGAGTAACGCTAAATATAACCCTAAAATTATATTAGTAACTGTCTGTCTGCCTTGTTTCAAGGCAAGTAACATAAAAATACAAAAAACCACGATAATAAATAGCGATTCGGATAGAAAACTTACTATAATAGATATTTCCACACATACATTATATTACTAAATTGAAAATAACAAAACCTACGAATGCATGAACTCTAGATTTCTTGTTAATTGACGGATTCATATATAAATAAACTTTAATAATTACAGTAGTCAGACTACTGTAATTATTATGAATGAGGTATATTTGAAAAATAGACACTTTCGTGTCTATTTTTCAAATGCTATCCATACTCTATTTTGTATTTGTGTACAAAATATATTTCTACATCATACCTCCCATTCCTGACATATCAGGAGCTGCTGGTTTGTTGTCATCTGGTTCATCTGCAATGGCACATTCGCTAGTGAGTAAAATGGCAGAAGCAGATACTGCGTGCTGGACACTGGCTCGCTCCACTTTTACAGGGTCAATAATCCCCGCTTTAATCATGTCATCAACCATTTCTCCTTTTACTGCATCATATCCAGCATTTCCTCCTTTTTCTTTTACCTTTTGAACAATCACAGCACCTTCGTCTTTACCGGTATTATCAACAATTTGTCGAAGTGGCATTTCTAAAGCTTTTAGGACAATATTATATCCAACTAATTCTTCTTTGCCCATATTCTTCTTTGACAGTATTTCTCTTTCTACATACGAGGCAGCTTTAGCCAAACTAGTACCGCCACCAGAAACAATACCTTCTTCAATAGCTGCTTTGGTCGCGTTCACAGCATCTTCAATCTTTAATTTAAGATATTTCATTTCAGATTCTGTAGCTGCACCAACTTTAATCACACCAACACCACCACCAAGTTTTGCAATTCTCTCTGTAATTTTTTCTGTGTCAAATTTATTAGATGATGTTTGCTCTTGTGAGCGAAGTGATTCTATTCTTTCTTCAATAGATTTTTTCTCGCCTTTTCCGCCTACAATAATTGTATTGTCTTTAGTGGACACTACCCTGTCTGCTTTGCCAAGACTAGAAATCTCCACATCTTCAAGCTTCATACCTAGATCATCTGCAATAAATTGACCCCCGGTGGTGATTGCAATATCTTCTAACACATCTTTCTTACGATCTCCATACCCTGGTGCCTTTACTGCAAGAACTGAAAATCCTCCTTTTAACTTATTTACAACAAATGTTGTTAAAGCTTCTCCTTCAATATCATCTGCAATAATTACTAATTCTTTTTTGCCAGATTGTGCAATTTTTTCCAGAAGAGGGAGGATCTCTTGCACGTTTGATATTTTTTTATCAGTGATTAATATTTTTGCATTTTTATATTCTGCTTCCATTCGTTCAGGATTAGTCACCATATATGGTGAGACGTACCCACGATCAAATTCCATTCCTTCAGTAAGCTCTGTTTCAATACCAAAAGATTGCGATTCTTCTACCGTGACAACTCCATCTTTTCCTACTTTTTCTATGGTTTCTGCAATTTTTGCACCAATATCTGCATTTTCTGCAGAAATGGTTGCCACCTGCTGGATTTCTTCTTTTGTAGAAATTTGAGAAGCTTGCTTAAGTAATGCTTTTACAACATCTGCTGAGGCGTGTTCCATTCCGACCCGCACCGACATTGAATCCAATCCCATGGTTGTCTGTTTAAGACCTTCGTTCACAAGCGCTTGAGTTAGAACTGTGGCAGTAGTCGTCCCGTCTCCTGCTAACTCATTTGTTTTTTCTGCTACTTCTTTTACTATTTCTGCTCCCATGTTTTCAAATTTGTCTTTTAAGACAATTTCTTTTGCAATAGAAACTCCGTCATTTGTAATAAGGGGCCCACCATAACCTTTATCCAAAATAACATTACGTCCTTTTGGGCCAAGGGTTACTTTAACAGCATTAGCTACTTTATCAACTCCTGCTTGTAATTTTTTTCGTGCTTCCTCTCCAAATATTACTTCTTTTGCCATAATTTAATTATTAGTTATTTAACCTATAATAGCCAGAATGCTACTCTCGCTGACTACAAAATACTCTTTATCGTCTACTTTTACCTCATCAAACCCATACTTTGAGTAAAAAATTCTGTCATTTTCTTTCACACTCATTTCAAGTAGCTTGCCGTCATTAGTTAATTTTCCAGAACCTACCGCAATAACAACCCCCTCTCCTGCCTGCTCTTTTTTTGCTGATTCAGGCAAAATAATTCCTGAAACAGATACTGAGCCAGACTCTTCTTCAGTCAATGGTCGTACAACTACTCGATCTGACAATGGTGTAATTTTTACATTTTTCATAGCTTAATCATTAAATTATTAATCCCAATTACACTCCAATGCGTAATTTATAACACCATTATACTCAATACTGACATGTTTGCAATTTTATGCGTAATATGACTACTTTAAGGCTCTGTTATTAATTAAATTAAAAGACAGAACTATAAGTTATGTTTTTTAGACACTCAAAGACGAACTTCCGTAAGATGAATCGCTTCTAATTTCGAAAAATATGTTAATTTTTAATAGTAACTGATTCTACTATTAATGGTTCAACAGGAACATCTCCTGATCCTGTTTCTACTAATGAAATTAGATCAATAATATCCATTCCTGAAGATACTTTTCCAAATACTGGATGCTTGAAGCTTAACGGCTCTTTATCAAAGTCCAAATTTGTATTGTCTACTGTGTTGATAAAAAATTGACTTCCACCTGAATCTGGCTGCCCTGTATTAGCCATAGATATGGTGCCTCTTACGTTTGTAAGTAACTCCCCTTCTACAAACTCATCAGCGATAGTAAAACCTGGTCCTCCTTGTCCATAAATTGAAGGGTCGTCTCCTTTAGTATTTGGATCGCCTCCTTGAATCATAAATCCGTCAATAATCCTATGAAACTTTGTGCCGTCATAGTACCCTTCTTGAATTAGCTTTACAAAATTATTTACAGTAATAGGCATCTGGTCCTTAAATAACTCTATTTCAAAAACTCCTTTACTTGTGGTGAATATTGCGATTGGATTCATATTGTTTATTATATTTAATGGTTCATTGTCTTCAGTTGTCTCGTTTATAAGAGGTGCTTGATTATCAGTAATGATATTTTCATTTTCTGATAATAATTGATTGGTGTCTGTTGTGCTTACGACTATGTACGCCAGTCCTGCAATTAAAATTGCGGAACCTAATACAACCCAGATAATTTGCTTTATATTTCCCATATTAAATCATTATTTTGTGATTAGTATAATTTTAACTATTTTACTATTTGAACCTGACACGAGATCTATTGTATGTTCGCCTATATCTTTAATTGGTGCCTTGATTACAATTTGAGCGCTAGACACATCTTGACCTGTTAATGCTTGCAACGCTTCAGCAACTGTCTCAATCTTTAACGCTTGAAACATACGTCCTTCTTTGTTTGCTTCTACTGATATCTCGACAGGTACATCATCTATTTTATTCAGTAATAATTCAAATATCTCATCTTCTGCTACTTGGCTAGACTTTGTTTTTTCAGACTGAGATTGTATCATTTTTAAGTTTTCTGGTGTTGCGGGCTTAGCTATTCCTTGTGGGATAAGCTTGTTCATACCATATCCACTTGTCACTTCTACCACATCAAATCGTCGCCCAATCTTTGCGACATCTTTTAACAGTATTACTTTCATTATATGAATTATTATTTTTTAATATTATTAACAGTATAGCATTATTATAATCTTAATTTGTATTTTTGCGAAATAAATAGAGCAGTCAGACTAACTTAATCTAGGTTAGTATGACTAACCCAATTACTTAAAAATAGATTTGTGGTAATTATGTTATAGTCCTTAATATATGCTAAAAATTCGTGGAAAAGAACATACGACACTTACAGAAACTGCTAAAGAAGTCGTTAAAGTTTTACAAAAAATTCAAGGTATCAAAATGATTGCTCCTGGAGAAATAAAAACCAATAGTCGAAAAGGTTCTGGTGCAAGATTTGTAACTGTGGTATACACAAATGCTGGTATGGAATTAATTATTTCCGGTCAAGGTGTACAAAAGGTTGCAGTACACACCAAATGTAATCCTGACTCTGTATTCAAAAATCTAAAAGCACACAAGAAATTAAGGAACTTTACCTTCACAGAACGAACAAGAAAACCTGGAATATAAACAGTGTGAGTATTTTAAGAAATTCAGGAATTAGATGCAATTTAATCCCTACCGTCAAAGCATTTTTAATATATGAAATTAGCAACAAAAAACACTTAAAGTTGAATGAAACAAGGAGCGTAGTGACTCTGTTGAATTTATG
>CAZADB010000041.1:0-4853 GCA_964483835.1 uncultured Candidatus Saccharibacteria bacterium | reverse complement strand
CACTTTCTCACTCAAGTTTGTGGGGGTATGCGGGTGATTTCTATAATTTAGAATCAATTGTCGCTCTATCTGGAAAAAATGAGAGGTGGATAAGGAGGGTTAATACTCTCGCATGGACACCTGTGCATCAATTTTACGAATTAAATCAAGAACCACCGTCACTACAATCAACAGTGCGGTACCTCCAATAGCAAGCGCCGTTATACCAGTCACAAATTGCATACCAACCGGGAAGACAGCAACAAATCCTAGAAATGCCGCTCCTACAAGAGTCAGTCGTGTAATTACATTACCGAGATATTGTGCAGTTCTAGCTCCTGGTCGAATACCTGGAACAAATGAGCCACTGCGTTGGAGATTTTTAGAAATTTGCTCAGGATCAAATGTTACTGCAGTGTAAAAGAATGTAAACAAGAACACTAGCACAAAGTACGTTATTCCGTACATAATTTGATTAGCCATAAACGCCTCCGCCATCACCAGAGCATTGGCAATCCAAGGCAGATCAAGTGTTGATAACATGTTAAGCACCATCTGAGGAAGCATCAAAATAGACAGGGCGAAAATAATTGGAATCACTCCTGCTTGATTCAGACGAAGTGGTAGATATGATTGACTGCCTCCATATGTTTTTGTTCCTCTGCTTTGTTTTGCGTATGTAATAGGAATGGGTCTTTCAGCTTCTGTCATAACGACTACCGCATATGTAATAGCTAACCCTATGAACGCAAATCCTATATACATCGGTAGTTGCGCAGGATCTGTAAAAGCAAACATCAATTGAGTTAGTGTCTGAGGTATTGTGGCAACAATCCCCGCAAAGATAATAATCGACACACCATTACCGATACCAAACTCGGTTACAAGCTCACCAACCCACATCAGAAGTATGGACCCACAAACAATTAGTACCACATTAACCATAAATTCAAAAGAGGACAATCCTGAGATTACTCCCTGACTTTGTAGAAGAGCCAAGAATCCAAAACCTTGCAATACAGCAAGAGGAAGTGTCAGAAGCCGACCGTATTGTTGAAATTTAGCACGACCGCTTTCTCCTTCTTCTGTATTTAATGCCTTCAGTGCCGGGGACATTACTGTAGATAGTTGCATTATAATTGCTGCTGTAATATACGGACCTACACCAAGCATCACAATAGACATATTTGCTAATCCACCCCCTGAGAATATATTCATCATTCCAAGAAACTCATTATTTTCAAAAAACTGAGACAGGACTATCTGATCTACTCCAGGAATTGGTATTGTGGCAAGTATTCTAAAAACCACTAAAGCCGCAAGAACAAACAAAATTCGATTTCGAATAGCTTTGTCGGTAAATGCAATCTTTATCTTATTGATGAATTTGTACATTTTATAATTTCGATATTAATTAACGTCTTGTATTTTAACATGTAACTGTTCCTCCTGCTTTTTCAATTTTCTCTTTAGCAGTTTTTGAAACTAAACAACCAGTCACGGTAAGCTTAATTGATAGATTACCAGTTCCGAGGATTTTCACAGCTGGAGCTTTTTTTCTGCGTGTGCTTATAATCCCTAAAGAAACAAGGGTTTTCGGATTTACTTTCGACCCTGTTTTTAATCCAGCTTCAAGTGCTGATACATTTATTACTGTTGGAAGAACCTTTTCTGAGTTTACGGTTTTTGCGCGATTTATTCCGTGCCCACGAAGTTTTGGAATTTTCTTAATAATTTCACGCATTTCAGGCCTTGCACTATTACCTGCTCGTGCTTTTTGTCCTTTGTGACCTCGTCCAGAAGTCTTTCCACGCTTACCACCACGACCAATTCGTTTCTTGGTTTTTCTAGGTGATGTTGGTTTTAAATCATGTAGTTGCATATAATGTTAGGCTTTAAGTTGTTTTAATGCTTCGATAGCAGCTTTCGCGTTATTCAGTTTATTCTTCGACCGTGAGAAAATTTTTGCAGTAATATCTTTTACTCCCGCAAGCTCCAGCACAGTACGCACCGAGCTACCCGCCACAAGACCCCGTCCTGGTGCAGGCATCATCATTACCTCACTTGAGGCAAATTTAACATGAACATCATGCGGGATATGTCCGTCTTTATTCATTAGCACAGTTATCATGTTCTTTTTTGCATTTCGGATTGATTTTTCAATTGCCAATTGAGTATCTCCTGCTTTTCCTATACCTACTCCTACTCGCCCTTTCTTGTCTCCAATGACCATTGATACTGAAAATGAAAACCGACGCCCTCCAGCCATAACTCTAGTTACACGCCGAATACTGACAATTTTTTGGTCAAATTCTTGTCTTGGACGTTCTTGACGTCGTCCTCCACGACGAGGACGACGTGGATTTCGTTGATTGCTTTGACTGTGTTTATGATTGTTATTATATGACCCTTTAGACTCTTGTTTTGACTGTGAGTCTTTAGTGTCGTCAGCGGGTGCATCGGTAGAAACATCAGTATTTACAGTATCGTCTTTTGATACTGTTGTAGATTCTGTTGTTTCAGGTTCTGGAACAGACTTTTTTGTCTTATCCGTTATAGCTTCCTGCTTTTTTTCTTCTGACATAAAATATATTTATTGATAATTATTTAGACCTTCAGGCCTGCTTCTCGAGCCCCGTCGGCAACTGCAGCTACGGCTCCTTGATACTTAAATCCGCCCCGATCAAATACAGCAGTATCAATACCCGATTTCTTTGCAATCTCAGCAATTTCAGTACCAATTGATGTAGCACGTTCTGTTGGATTTTTGCCTTTTGCCTTTCTTGAGTCCGCACATGCCAGTGTTTTGTTGATGTCGTCATCAATCAGTTGAGCGTAAATATATCGATTACTGCGGAACACCGAAAGTCGTGGCTTAGCAGCAGTTCCAATTACTCGCGAACGAATACGAGCGTGTCGCCTGTTACGTGTATTTTGTTTTTTGATTGTTTTTTTCATAATTTTGAATATTCAATTGAAATGTTTTAAGTTGAAAATATTGCAATATGCCAGTGAGTAAATAATATTTTTAACCTGATACATTAAACGGCTTTTTTACCTTGTTTTCGTATAATATACTCACCTTTATAACGAATTCCCTTGCCTTTATATGGCTCTGGCGGTTTCACCTTTCGAATATTTGCAGCAAATTGACCTACCGCGTGCTTGTCTATCCCTGTAATTGTTGCAACATTCTTCTGAATTTCAACAAGTATACCTTCGGGCACCTCAAGGATTACTGGGTGAGAAAACCCAACATTCAAAGTTAGTTTCTGTCCCTGTATATCCATTTTATAACCAACTCCTTCGATTTCTAAAATCTTAGAAAAGCCTTCGGTTACTCCGGTAATTAAATTTCTGGTTATTGCTGCATATGTACCCCAAAGAGCACCAGATGCTTTTGTTTCATTATCTGGCGTAAGAGTAATTACTGAATTATCAATAACAAAATTTACATCTTTACGCACGGGTAATTCCAAAGTACCTTTTGTGCCTTTTACAACAAGAAGTCCTTCTACTAGTGTTACTTCAACACCATCTGGGATTACTATCGGCTGTTTTCCTAATCGACTCATATTACCAAATAATAAAGAGTTGTTCACCTCCAACGTTTGCCTTCCGAGCATCTTCTCCATTAAGTATGCCTGCTGGTGTTGAAAGGATCATTTTCCCTTTACCGAATTTAACTGGATAAATATCTGTAGCTTTAATATAGACACGTCGACCTGGTTTTGAAACTCTTTTTACGCCTCGTATATGGTGAGATCCATTTTCGGCGTACTGTAATTCCATTACCAATTTCTTAGCTACTCCCTCTCCTTTGGTCTCTGCTGAAACAAGATACCCTTCTATTATTAGCTTGCTTGCAATTGCGTGCTTTAGCTTAGAATATGGAAGAGATACTTGTTTATTGCCTGCCATTCCAGCGTTTTTCAACTGGATTATGAAATCTCCTACTGTATCATTTACCATGATGATTTTTTAATACCTGGTATATGTCCTTCGTTTGCTTGCTCTCGAAAACAAATTCTGCAAAGGTCGAAATCTCGCATATATCCCCGTTTTCGTCCACAAGACGAACATCGGCGTACTACCCGAGATTTGAATTTGGGTACTCGTAGAGCCCTTATGATTACTGACTTTCGTGCCACAATTTAATTTTGTTATTGTTGGAGCTGTCTCACCAAGAATTGGTGACTTATCTCCCTGATAATTCGATATAACATCATGCTAAATTTATAAAGTTAAAATAGCCAACAGATGTACATACCACTTCACCCACAAATATATCAAAATTAAATATTAAGTCAAATAAAATAGAGCAGTCTGACTACTCTATTTCACCTAAAGAATTAACGTAGTCAAACTACCTTAATAACGATCATCTTCACTATCGTATTAAACTACAATAGTGAAGAATTGTAGTGTGTGGATGTGTGCGTAATGTGCGTAACTGGGTTACGCACATTATTAAATATTCTTTTTAATGCAATTGGTAATTACTTTAATGCTTTATTTATAATAAGGCTCACTACAGACACAATAACAGAACCCAATAATGCCACCCAAAATCCCGACACCTCAAACCCCTTCACAAAAAACGCGGCGAGTAAGAACAGTCCTGTGTTAATTACAAATATAAATAAACCAAGTGTTATTACTGTTACAGGAAGTGTTAGTATAATAAGTATTGGCTTTACTACCACATTTAAAATCCCAAGAATTAATGCCGCAATAATTGCTGGGTAGATACCTTCTACGGTTATACCTTCAATAAATTTTGCTGTAATTATCAGGGTTAAGGCGGTAACTAAAATTCTTGTAATTATTTTCATTCAGATTATGATACATAATATTGATGCTTAAGTCACGGT
>CAZADB010000040.1:0-5066 GCA_964483835.1 uncultured Candidatus Saccharibacteria bacterium | reverse complement strand
ACAAAAAAACCGCCCCCACAAGGCGGTTTTTTTGCACCCCCCCTTTTCCCCCCTAGGGCAGACCTAGGGAACAGAAGTAGTTCCCCTAGGGCAGACCTAGGGAACAGAAGACCTAGGGAACTATCCCCTAGGTCTGCCCTAGAGAGTGGTGTATGTGTATGTTAGTCTGTAATATATGGTGACTAGGTATATAACATTTGCAGAGGGTGAGTTTTACCACGTTTATAACCGAGGTACAGATAAGCGTGTAATATATAAAGATGTGGCTGATTACCGACGTTTCCAAGAATTACTTTATTTGTCAAACTCAACAGAGTCAATAAATGTACGCGACATCAAAAAGGGACATAAGAATGTGTATGATTTTGAGAAAAGTGGAGAACTTGTGGCTATTGGGGCGTATTGTTTGATGCCGAACCATTTTCATATACTACTCACACCTTTGGTTGAAAATGGAGTTAGTATTTTTATGGCTAAACTAGCTACAAGCTATTCAATGTATTTTAATAAAACATATAACAGGAAAGGAACGTTGTATGAAGGTAGATTTAAGGGCAGGTGGGTTGATTCAGATAATTACCTTAAGTATCTATATGCATACATACATCTCAATCCCGTAAAACTAATCCAGCCAGACTGGAAGGAAAAGGGTATCAGGGATATTGATGGAGCGTATAAATATGTTTTAGAGTATAACTATTCTAGTTTGTTAGATTATACAGGTAATCGCCCGGCTTCTAAAATACTTAAACCCGATCTTTTTCCCGAATATTTCACAACGCCAACATCACATAAAAGAGAGTTGATAGAGTGGCTCAAATGGGAAAACCTACAAATCAAAATATAAAAAATCCCCTCCCCGAAGGGTCGCCCTTCGGAAACCTCTTATCGAAGCCATATTTTGACGGTTGTTGTCGTTTTTTACAGTAGTCTGACTACTGTAAATAGCGTTGTGCTTGGGTGGGGCTTTTTTTGTCATGTTGTTTGGTATACTAGTGGTAATAAGTGTATGGATTTATTTAATAATAATTTTTACAAATTTCTTTTTCGCTTTGTTGCGGTTGTAACCATTACTCTTGGAATTCTGGTATTGATACACAGTTTGGCTCAGTGATGCTGGTGAGATTGTATGATATTTTTCTACGAAAAAGTATCGACAACCACTTTCTCACAGCTACGTCTGGCAAAGACGGAAAGCTGTATAAAGACGGGGAATGGTGTTTTGTTGACACATCCACCCTTGACTCTTTGGTGGTTTATTTCATGCTGTGTTGTCCACAGGGCTTTGAGCCATATTTTTTTTCAGGTATTTGTGACGATGTATAATGAAAGATGTACGAAGATGTCTGTATACATACACCACCAGACAATCTTCACACACCATAATTATCAGGAGTTTACATATCTCGTTGTAATGCGAGGTATTTAATACTCTCTGGCGTATTAATTAAGGTGATGACACATTAAAATAAGTATATTTTCCAACGGATATGACTATTAAACACATACGTAAAAGAGACGGATCTATTAAGCCTTTTGAGGTGGATAAAATTATTATTGCAATAGGAAAAGCAATGAAAGAGGTCGGCACAGGCACAGAAGAAGATGCTAAAAAAATCGCATCAGACATCGATATTCGTCTACATAAAATGGCGGATAAAAAAACAGAAGAAGGGATTGTCATAGCAGGATGTGATGGATATTGTCCTACTGTAGAGGAAATACAGGATTTTGTAGAGCAGTCTCTTCTAGAATCTGATTTTCACGATGTTGCAAAAGAATATATTTTATACAGAGATAAACAAACACAACTACGCAAAAAAGACATATTCAAAAAACGTGTCAATCTGAAGCCCTCTGAATATCCAGAATTACTAGAGTATGTTGATGCGATTAGACATTCGTACTGGATTCATACTGAGTTTAATTTCACAAGTGATATTCAAGATTTTAAGGTCAACATAACTGATATTGAACGAAGTGCAATTAAAAATTCCATGCTTGCCATCGCACAAATTGAAGTTGCCGTTAAAACATTCTGGGGAGATATATACAAGAAGATACCAAAACCTGAAATTGGATCTGTAGGAGCTACATTCTCTGAAAGTGAAGTACGACATCAAGATGCCTATGCACACTTGCTTGAAATTTTAGGGATGAATGAAGAGTTTGATGTTGTGAAAGACGAGCCTGTAATTATGGACAGAATTGAATACCTAGAAAAGGCGATACGAAATGCCAGCAGTGACGACAACAGGGAGTACACACAGTCCATATTGCTATTCTCTTTGTTTATTGAGCACGTGTCGTTATTTTCACAATTCTTGATTATAATGTCGTTTAATAAACACAAGAATTTGTTCAAAGGGATTTCAAATGTGGTGGAAGCAACATCAAAAGAAGAGCAGATACACGGATTATTTGGTATTGACCTTATCAATATAATAAAGAAAGAAAATCCAGATTGGTTTGACGACCGTCATAATGAATTTATAATTCAGTCTTGTAGAGATGCGTTTGAATCAGAGAGCAAAATTATAGATTGGATCTTCCAAGAAGGAGAGTTGGACTTTCTTCCAAAGGCAGTAATCAATGAGTTTATTAAAAATAGATTTAATAATTCATTACAAAGTATTGGATTACCAAAAGTATTTGAAATAGACGCAAAACTGTTGGACGAAAGTGAATGGTTTGATGATGAAGTGATTGCCACAAAGCATGTTGATTTCTTTGACAAGCGTTCCATAAATTACAACAAGCGACAAAGCAGTGTAACCGCAGAGGATTTATTTTAATTAGTAACAAAAAAACAATATGATTAATCGAACAAAACCGTGGTACTGGCTCAATGAAAATAGCAAAGCCTTTTTAGGACGCGGATACCTCGCGCCAGATCAGACAGCACAAGAGCGTGTGCGTGTGATTGGTGACACCGCGGAAAAAATTCTTGGAAAGAAAGGTTTTTCTGATACATTTGTGGACTATATGTCAAAAGGGTGGATATCACTTGCTTCGCCAGTGTGGTCAAACTTTGGACTGGACAAAGGTCTGCCTATTAGCTGTTTTGGTTCGTATATTTCCGACGACATGGCAAATATTCTATACACTCAAGCTGAGGTTGGAATGATGAGTAAGTATGGAGGCGGGACATCTGCATACTTTGGTGACTTGCGTGGACGAGGTGAGTCTATTACTGCCAATGGGAGTTCTTCTGGCCCAGTGCATTTTATGCAACTTTTTGAAGGTATTCTTGATGTGGTATCGCAAGGGGCGGTGCGACGCGGTACTTTTGCTGCATATCTACCGGTAGAACACCCCGACATTTTAGAATTTTTAGAGATTGGCACCGAAGGAAATGAAATTCAAAAAATGAATTACGCTGTTACTGTAACAGACCAATGGCTTGAAGATATGCAGAAAGGAGACGAAGATAAGCGGACAATTTGGGCAAAAGTGCTACAACGCCGTGGTGAAATTGGGTATCCATATATTCTGTTTAGAGATAACGCAAACAACGGGACAGTTGATGTCTATAAAGAAAAAAACTACACCATTCACGCCAGTAATGTATGCAGTGAAATCATGTTGCCAAGCACACATGACGATTCGTTTGTCTGCTGTATCTCGTCATTGAACTTAATGCATTACGATGAGTGGAAAGACACCGATCTGGTGGAGGTGATGGTGCAACTTCTAGATTCTGTTATGACTGACTTCTTAACCAAGCTAGAAGAAATGCGTGACTCGAAACATAAAGACAAGCAGGAGGCTTTTGTATTTATGAAGCGTGCGTATGATTTTGCGCGCAAGCATCGAGCGCTTGGCGTGGGTGCGCTTGGTTGGCACTCATTATTACAATCCAAAAATCTAGCATTTGAAAGTGAAGAAGCGCGAAGGCTTAATGTTGAGATATTTAAGACCATTAAAGAGAAATCATACGCAGCTTCAGAGAAACTAGCAGAAGAATTAGGAGAGCCAGAAGTTCTAAAAGGATACGGACGACGAAACACAACGCTCATGGCTATCGCACCAAATACATCTTCGGCGTTTATTCTCGGACAAGTATCGCAGGGTATTGAGCCGGTGTGGAGTAATTGTTACGTGAAAGATGTTGCAAAGATGAAGGTGACCATTAAAAATCCTTTTTTGGAAAAATTACTTGACGAAAAAGGACATAACACAAAAGAAATATGGACCAGCATCAGAGACAGCGATGGTTCTGTGCAACACCTAGACATTCTCACCGATGAAGAAAAGGCAATCTTTCGAACCTTCCCTGAAATAGATCAGTCGGCGGTTATTGAGCAGGCGGGCGTTCGTCAATTGTACATTGATCAAGGGCAATCTCTAAATATCATGGTGCCACCAAGCATGCCTATTAAAGAAATTAACGCACTTTATATGCAGGCATGGAAGCAGGGCGTTAAGAGTTTGTACTATCAGCATAGTATGAATGCTGCCCAACAGCTGGTGCGAAAAAAAGTACAAGCATGCATAAGTTGTGAAGGATAATTATTGTTTATAAACATTTTAACATTGTAAATATTATGAAGATAACTAATCAAATGATTGAAATATTGGAAAATGCAGATGGAAAAGCATTGGCGACATCGGTGCCAGACTGTTTGCATGTGGTGCCTGTGTCTACGTGTAGGATGTGGGAAGATAAAATTTTATTAGTGGATTATTTCCTAGGTAAAACCTTGTCAAATATTAAACAAAACCCAAATGTATCTTTGGCTTTTTGGAAAGATTTGGAAGGATACCAAGTGAAGGCAAATGTTGAATATGTCACACAAGGAGATGTGTTTGATGATACTGTGACATGGGTGGCACAAACTCTTCCAGATAGAGTTGTCAGAGGTGTTTTATTACTCACCCCCTACGAAGTATATGACGTATCTGCAACCATAGAAAAACCTGGAAACAGAGTCTTGTAATTTTATGTTAGTCAGACTAACCTAGATGTGGGATTGTGAAAAAATAAAAAAATACACCCTGCAGGCGACGCCTGCAGGGAGTATTTTTTTATTTTTTATGATATAGTGTAGTGTAACAGGCTCATG
>CAZADB010000039.1:0-5170 GCA_964483835.1 uncultured Candidatus Saccharibacteria bacterium | reverse complement strand
TAAGAAAAAATTCTAATTTATTCATAAAAATGATACTATGTGCATATGACTAAAGATGAAATTTTAAAATTAAGTAGAATGGCACGAATTTCTATCTCCAACAGCGAAGCTGAGATTTTAGGAAAGGATATTAAGTCAGTACTTGGATATGTAAGTGTTGTAAAAGAAATAACAGAAGACAAAGTCACTCCAAAAAAAGTCGGAGTTATTTATAATGTATTTCGTGAAGATGAGGTAACAGTAGAGCCTGAAAGTTATACTAATGTCATCATGAACGAAGCGCCACATGTTAGAAATGGTCGATTTGAAGTAAAAAAGATTTTAAACACTGATTAAATTTATGATGACTATTACAGAATTACGTAAGAAATTTATTTCTGGTGAGTACACTCCAACAGATGCTGTTAAAGAAAGTCTGGCTGTTATTGAAAAACAAGATGGAGAAATTCATGCATTTTTAGATGTTTACAAAGAAGATGCGCTACAACAAGCCAAAGACGCAACCAAGCAATTCGCACAAGGAGACTTCACTCCCCCGCTTCTTGGTGTGCCAATAGCAATTAAAAACAACATTCTTATCAAAGGGAAAAAAGCAACAGCAGGTTCAAAAATCTTAGAGAATTACACTGCAACATATGACGCAACTATTATTACAAAATTACGTGATGCTGGAGCAATTTTTGTTGGAGCTACTAATATGGATGAATTTGCCATGGGCTCATCAACAGAAAATTCCGCATTTGGACCAACTAAAAATCCTATTGATATTACTCGTGTACCAGGAGGATCGTCAGGCGGGTCGGCTGCGTCTGTTGCCATGGGAGCTGTTTGTGTAGCAATTGGAACTGACACAGGTGGATCGGTGCGACAGCCAGCAAGCTACTGTGGTCTGGTTGGATACAAACCCACATACGGAGCTGTATCAAGATCGGGACTTATAGCGATGGGATCATCGCTGGATCAAGCTGGTCCGCTTACCAAATCTGTAGCCGATGCCGAACTTGTGCATTCTGTTATGGCAGGCAAAGATGCGATGGATGCAACAACCATATCCGAAGACACCTATCCTGATGTTCCAATAAAAGAAGTCTACAACATAGGTATCCCTCGTCACTTTATGAAAGAAGGGGTTGATAAAAACGTAATGGATATTTTTGACAAACACGTGGAAACACTACAGTCAGCAGGTCATACGATTATAGATATAGAATTACCTCTATTTGAAAAAGGTCTTTCTGCATATTATATATCTATGCCAGCAGAAGTATCTTCAAACCTAGCGAGGTATGATGGAATTCGATATGGATTAAGTGAGAAAGGCGACACATTACTAGATGTTTATGAAAAAAGCAGAGGAGTTGGTTTTGGTGACGAGGCGAAACGGCGTATTTTACTGGGTACTTACGTACTTTCTGCTGGGTATTGTGATGCCTATTACAGAAAGTCGGAAGTTGCGCGGAATTTAATGCGAGAAGAATTATCAAAAGTATTTGAAATTGTTGATGTTGTAATAACTCCTTCTGCACCCACTCCAGCATATGTTGCAGGATCGCTTAAAGATCCTATTTCAATATATAAACAAGACATATTCACAGTACCCGTAAATCTTACAGGAGTTCCTGCAATTTCAATTCCTGCTGGCACAGTGTCTGTGGACGGAACAAATCTTCCTATTGGTGTACAATATATAGCACCACACAATGGCGACGCGAGACTGTTTGATATTGGAAAGAAAATGCACGACTCCAATATTTAATTTATTTAATTATGGATGATAATGATATTGTATACACACACTTTAGTCCCAATTTTTTAGGTTTTTTTAATAGAATGTCTGAGATTGTGACTGGTCAAGAATTGGGATCTAATGGCTTTATCCAGTTTTTGAGCACGGTATGGGACATCTGGTCAATCATTGCTTTTGTATTATCTGCACTTTTTATCTACGGAATTATTTATTCATATTTACGACTTAATAAGCTACAGGAAAAAGAGAGTCAGGAATTGTATAACGAGGAACAGCTATGGAAAAATCTAAACAATGACTCCCAAGAAAATCGTAGATGGAATGAGATACAAAGTCATATATCCTCAGACAATCCAAACGATTGGAAGCTGGCTATTATAGAAGCAGACATTATCCTAGGAGAAGTTCTTGAGAATGTCGGATACGCAGGGCACAGTATCGGAGACCAGTTAAAGGGAGCTAAATCTGCCAACTTTACCACTATTCAAGATGCGTGGGACGCTCATTTGATAAGAAACAAAATTGCACACAGTAGTGATGATTTCGTTCTTACTCACTCCGTGGCTAAAGAAGCAATGATTAAGTATAAACGAGTATTCAAAGAATTTGATGCTATATAATTCCTAAAGTCCCGCAACAAATAATACCATCCCCAACAAACGCTCCAACAGTAATAAAACCATAATCCTATTTTACAGTAGTCTGACTACTGTAATTGTAGCTGTATACCGATAAGATTGGAATATGGTTTGCTGGGGATGGTATAACAAACAGCACACACCAATGGTGTGTGCTGTTTGTTATTTGTTGCGGGACCTGGACTCGAACCAGGGTCTGGAGGTTATGAGCCTCCCGAGGTACCACTCCTCTATCCCGCTATTCTTATACGTTTATAACATAAAAGTATAACACTCAAAACACAAACTGTCTATTTTTAGACTTGCTCAGCACACGATTACATGGAAATGAAATGTGATTCCGTCACAAAATGGAGCTGAAAGCTCCATTTTGTTAAGAATCACCTTGTATCATGAGTTAATTATGAACATAACCATGAATGATGATTCAGTAATGAATGTCGCACAATTCTGTGAGCTTTCCAAGCTCATCAAAGATGCAAACTTTAAAAGTAACGATAAGAAAGAAACATATCAGTGGGTCGGTAATACACTCGGGAAGTTTCGTTACTCTAGCGAAATTAAGAAAAACAAGGTCTTATAAAGACATACATCATGCAGATGACAGGTTACTCAAGAAGTACCGTGGATAAGCTTGTGGCAAGGAATCTGAATGGTATCTTATTCCAGCAACCATGCTCGTGCATGGTTGTCTTCCATTGTTCATACGTTCTTCTTCTACCAATTTTTTAAAATTGTATCCAAGATACTTTCATTTGTTCCTTCTTGTATGTCCCTCCATATACGGAAATAGTGATAGACACTCCAATAGTCAGGAAAGCCATGAGGCAGGGGGCTATTGTGTTGTTGGTGTAGTTCTTGCTGGAAGCGGGTGTATCCTGTTTCCTCCCCAGCTACACTTAACATAAAGATTTTTCTGTTCAAATTCCATCTTTGAAACATCTGGCATGTTACATCTGACATCATTTCACAAAGTGATTTATTTTTATATTTCTTGAACTTAGCATACGAAGATTTGATCCTTACTCTGTTCTTTCTAAAATTATTCTATCTTTGAAACTTCCCCTCTTATAAACTTTTTTCTGACGGATTTCCTCTATCTGACTTATATCAAGCCCCTTGAGAATGCAGATTGATTGAATAACTTCAAGCACATCAGCAGCCTCTTCTAATGATGGATTTTCTAAAAACTCCGCGACTTCCTCGTGCAATTTACTTATCAATGCTTTATTATACTCTTCTGATTCAGCAATATGTGTAATTGGCGTTTCGCCATCTGCTTTAATTATGTCTGGAATTTTATCACGAACTAGCTTGTTATATATTTTCATAAGAAACGGAATTAAATTGATAAAAATGCACACAACAATTTCAAATCACGTTAGGAAGGGTTTTCAATTTTACTTAAATAATTTTAATACTAAGTATATTTCGGACAAAAACTGTAATTTGTTTAATAAATGCGAATATATGATAATATTTGCATATAAATATTATATAATGAATAATATTTTACTACAAACAGAAAATTTGTTGACATTGAGAAATTATTCTCTGAATAATAAGGTAAAGTATCTTTAGTGTATATAGAGCAGTATTTAGAGTTTTCTAAAAAATTTCACTTAAAAATAAGCAAAAAAACCGTTGAAAAAAATTATGAAAGAAAGCTGAACATAAAAATATGATTGAATTATTACAAATGGAATTTATGCAAAGAGCGTTTATAGCGGGGATTGTTCTTGCACCGACTTTGGCTGTGCTAGGGTCTTTTATGACATTGCGAAAAATGTCTTTTTTTGCTGATGGAATTGCTCATGCCTCACTTTTGGGAGTTGCTATTGCAATTGTTGTGGGAATCATGCCTTTTGCTGGTGCTTTGGTAATTGGCGTAATTTTAGGGGCTATTATATTTTTTCTTGAAAGACATGCCAATCTATCCGCCGATGCCGTTGTTGGGATTATTTTTACAACAGGAATGGCGTTGGGTATTATTTTAATTTCACTTCAACCCGGATTTCAGCCAGACTTAATAAGTTTTCTTTTTGGTAATATTTTGGCAATAACTTGGGCGAATGTATGGATTATTATGACAATATCTGCGGTAATTTTATCTCTAGTATACATATTTTTCAGAAAATTTATTCTAATCGCTCTTTCTAAAGATATGGCGTGGACTTCTGGGGTAAACACAAAATATCTTGATTTATTATTTTATATACTATTGGCACTTGCGGTTGTTCTTGGCGTTAAACTATTAGGAATTATTCTTGTCAGCGCACTTTTAATTATCCCACCCGTAACTTCAAAATTAGTAACAAACTCCTTCCATTCATACGTATTTTTTGCCGTTGTCTTTTCACTGATAGCATTTATTTTAGGACTTTCCGCTTCGTACTATCTTGATATTCCATCAGGCGCATCTATCGTCGTCTCGGCAACTATTATTTTTACCCTAACTTTAATCTTCAAAATATTTCTTCTGAAGAAAAAATAATATTGTTTACTTTATATAACCCTGAATAACGAAACTCAAAAAAACACCAACATAGCCACACACCACAAAACACCAAGACATATGTCTGGTTTGATTTCAATTCGAGAAACAGTTGGTTGAAATAAACTGATGGTATAAACGGACGGCGGCTTCGCCGCCTTCCCATGGAAACGGGGAATTGCTTCGCAATTCCCCTCCCCATGCGAGTACATCACACATATGAACTACCCCGCAGCAGAGCTGCGAAGTATCAGTGGTCATAGTAACCCAGGTAACAAAGACATCTGTTTG
>CAZADB010000038.1:0-5221 GCA_964483835.1 uncultured Candidatus Saccharibacteria bacterium | reverse complement strand
CTGCCTCCGAAGGGTCGCCCTTCGGAGGATCATACAACCTGAACAGTTCCAGCGTGGAAGCAATCCAGTATTGTTGCCAACAGTTCTCCTTTCGTATACAAAATTCTAAAAGATTTTGATGATACTGTTACTTGCTATCTACATCTCATCTACATCATCAAAACTATCGTAGTCAGTCTCATCGGCATCGTCTTCTTCTTTAATTCTATCGTCTTCATCATCATCTTCTTCATTTATACTTTTTTCTTTCTCAGTTGCTAACTCTTTGTCTATTTCACCAAATCCTTCTGTGCTATTTATGAGTGAATCATCTTCAAGGGGAGAGTCTTGTGCAAGCTCGTCTAATACAGCGTCATCAATACCAGCACTACCTGCTTCTGTTGTTACATCGTCGTCTAATGATTTTTTATCTGATGTCATAGATAATTATATTAATTTAGTTTATAACAAAATATATTCTATTTTCATATATTCGTGATGCATTTTATCAAACTATCTACAGTGTGCAAGGGCTGCAATTGCAGCTGCAATTGCATCATACTCATCATCCAGTGCATTATCTGGGACATTTAATATCAGACGTTTCACCATATCAATCACTGAGTTTTTATCACTCTTTCCATAACCAGTAACAGCAACTTTAATTTCTTGAGGTCCTAGATTGTATATTTTACACCCATAATTTTTTGCAATATACAACACAACACCGCGTGCTTGAGCAACCATAATAGCAGTTTTTACATTTTTATTAAAAAATACCGTTTCCACCCCGACAATATCAGGTGAATATTTTACAAAAATATTTCTTAGTTCATTACCTAGTATAAAAAGCCTCTCATCAATATCTGTATTTTTATCAGTTTCTATGCACCCCGAATACAGCAATACTTCTTCATTATTTGATTTCTCAACAACTGCAACACCAAGACGTCCATACCCTGGGTCTATTCCTAATGCTCTCATATTATTATAATTAAATACCATCCCCAACAAACACCTCAATTTATAAAGTAAATAAACTAAAACTACAGCTCTTTACACAATTCACAAGAATGATTGTGTATTGTGTAACGATAAGCTATATTACTCATGAGCAATATCTATACCATTCAAATAAAAACACATACATATAGTGTTAGTATTGTGTGTACACTATACCCTATAATCTTATGGCAAAGAAAAAAACATGGATACGTCGACATGCAAAAGATATTGTAATTGATACTGGTATTGTTTTTTTTGTACTTATTCTACTTACAATTAGTGGTATGTTTATATGGATATCTACACTTGAAATACCAGACCTGTCTTCTTTTGATCAAAGAAAAATACTCCAATCAACAAGAATATACGACAAAACTGGTGAAATATTACTTTACGATCTGCATCAAAATGTTCGGCGTACGATTGTTCCATTTGAGGAAATTTCATACCATATAAAAAACGCATCGGTTGCAATTGAAGATGATACTTTCTATACACATGCGGGCGTTCGCCCTATGGCTATATTCAGATCTGCTGTAAATAACATCCGCTCTGGCAAGGGTGTGTTTGGGGGAGCTGGTGGATCTACTATAACTCAACAAGTAATTAAAAATTCTATTCTTGGGCAAGAAAGAACGGTAACAAGAAAAATAAGAGAGGCAATACTTGCTATCAAACTAGAAAAAGTTTTAACCAAAGATCAAATTCTTGGACACTATCTTAACGAGTCTCCATACGGAGGAACTATTTATGGTGTAGAAGAGGCATCTAGATCATTCTTTGGTAAATCTGCAAGTGACGTCACGTTAGCTCAAGCCGCTTATTTAGCAGCACTACCTCAAAGACCAACATTTTTTTCACCTCACGGAAACAATACTGATGCATTAAGCAAAAGACAACAGCTTGTACTGAAAAGAATGCTTATTAATGAATTTATTACTCAAGAAGAATACGAAGAAGCAAAAAATACAGATGTTGAATTCTTACCACGCGCCACAAAAGGAATACGGGCTCCGCATTTTGTAATGTATATTCGTGAACAATTAGTAGAAAAATACGGAGAAAAAGTTCTTTCAGAAAAAGGATTTAAGGTAATAACAACACTTGATTGGAGCCTCCAACAAGAAGCAGAAAGAATCGTAAAAGACGGTGTGAATCTAATAGAAGAAAGATTTAACGCGAGTAACGCTGGGCTTGTGGCGACAAATCCCCAAACAGGAGATGTCCTTGTAATGGTTGGTTCTAGAGATTATTTTAGCACTGAAATAGATGGCAATTTCAATGTAACACTTGCACAAAGACAACCAGGCTCTGCCATAAAACCCATTGTCTATGCAGCGGCTTTTAATCTTGGATACACTCCAGACACAATTGTATTTGATACAAAAACTCAATTCAGTACCGCATGTCACGTCAGTAACAAAACATCAATTCCTCCTTGTTATTCACCAAATAACCACAATAATAAATTTCTTGGGCCGGTTACATTAAGAAATGCTCTAGCTCAATCCTTAAACATACCCGCTGTTAAAGTGCTTTATTTAGCTGGAATACAAAACTCTATAAATTTATCCAACGACCTTGGAATAACCACACTAAATGACCCAGACAGACTTGGGCTAACTCTAGTATTAGGTGGTGGTGAAGTTACTCTGATGGAAAAAACTAGTGCTTACGGAGTTTTTGCCAATGAAGGTGTCAAATCACAAAGAAGAACAATCCTGAGAATTGAAGACAATCTTGGTGAAGTTATTTATGAAGCACAGACACGCTCTCGTAGAGTTCTCAGCAGAGACGTGTCTTTACAAATATCTGACATTCTTTCAGACAATGAGTCTCGTGTGCCTTTATGGGGACGTAATTCTTTAGTGTATTTCCCAAATCGTGATGTCGCATCAAAAACTGGGAGCACTAACAATCTGCGCGACGCATGGATTATAGGATACACTCCAAATCTTTCTGTTGGACTATGGGTGGGAAACAACGACAACTCTCCTATGGGTGGTGGTCTTTCAGGATTAATTGCCACACCCATATGGAGAGAGTTTATGGACATTGCTCTTGAACAAACAAAAAAACAAAGCTTTGCACAGGCCCCAGACACCCCAAATAATATAAAACCAATACTCAGGGGGCAGACTGTCGACACCTACACTCTTATACAAAGAATTCAGGCTGGTGAAGCTGACTTAGGGTACAGAAGCATAACTGACAACATGCATTCTATACTACATTTTGTATACAAAAGAAATCCAAGAGGTCCCTATCCATCAAACCCTAATTTAGACCCTCAATACGCCGCGTGGGAATACGGAGTAAACAGATGGAAAAATCAAGCATTTGAAAGTCTTTTTTAATTAACGCAGTCAGACTAACCCTAGGGTTAGTCTGACTGCTCTTGAGTCTTGTGTCGTTGGTTATTTTTTATAAAATAACCTTTGGGGAACTTTTTTGTCCGACCCTTCCTTTAACATGGGTTAGTATCTCTTGTTTTTTAAGCAAAATTTCAGTTTTTAAAGGTCCGGAAATTCTCAATGTGAGTGTTTTATTATAAACAGTGTATGAAACACACTCTTTTGGTATTTTAATTCCTAAAACATCATCTACCACTTCAATAAATGCAGATATAACAACCCCTTGAGGTGCTTTTAAAATATTTTTATACTTACCAAACAAGTCTCCTATTTTTTTAACATCTCCACCTCTTTGTTTTTTCATTATACTTCAACTATTTACAAACGTTATTTATTCATAGGCATCACAAGATACCTTAAGGAAGAATCATTAACACCTTTAATAACCAAAGGTCTACCAATTCCAGCAAAACTCATTACAATACTATCATCAACTATATGACTTAATGGTTCTGATATATACCTCTGGTTAAAACTTACGATTAAATCATCACCTGTTGTTTTAGACAACACTGACTCTGTGGTTTTTCCAACATCTCCACTGTTTGCAGACACTATAATTGATTTTTCATTTACATTTAATGTTACTTGCATAAATTTATTCAAAAAAATATTTGTTTTTTTAAATGCGTGTGACAAATCGTTTTTTAATAAAGTTGAGTGTGTACTATATTCTTTTGGAATAATTTGTTCATAATCTGGAAATGATCCAGATGTTAAACGAGACGTAATATAAACACCATCAGGAAACAAAAGTGAACACTGATTTTCATTTACACTAAACTCTGGGTCTCCTTGCCTTATATCACACACACGAGCAAGTTCAAGAGCATTTTTTTGAGGTATTAAAATAGAATCTTTCAAAATAAAATTCTTTTGAGGGACTGTTTTTTCCATAAGTCTAAATGAATCTGTACAAACAAATGTAAGTGAATGTTCTTTTTTTTGTAAAATATAAACACTTCCAAGCTCTGGTTTAATTGATGACAAGCTCGCAGCAAACGATGCTGTTTTAATACCTAGAGAAAACAGTGTTTTATTAACAACTTGACCAGACTCTTCTATCTTTGGAATGTTTGGAAATTCTTCGTGTGGTATTGATTTTATATTTGTTTTAGACCCTTCGCTTTCCACTATAAGAATATTATCTTCAACATAAAGAGTTACATCTTTTTGTGACATATGTTGAATGGTTTGAGTTAGCGTTGATGCTGGAACCGCAACAATTCCATCTTTTTTAGATTCAACATTAACAGATAACTCAATACCAATTTCTAAATTAGTTGATCTTATAGTTAAGATGTTTTCTTTTACTTCCAATAGAACACACTGTAACACTGGGAGTAGTGTTTGTTTTGTACAAATTTTTCCAGCAAGATCAAGTCTATCAAGTAACGTTTCTCTAGATATTGTTATGTTCATAATATTTCCTTTATTTTTTCTATCTTTATTTACTATTAGGTATGTGGATATGTGGAAATCTATAATATAGTATTTTATATATAGGTTATTAAATTTAATTATTTTTAATAATGTATTAAAAAGATGTTTCTTTCATGTGTGTATTTTTGTGGATAAGTGATGATGATGTTTTATGTGTGGATTAGTGAGTACATTATACATAAATATTTTAGTTTTTACACATGATTTTTGTTTATTATAAACATTAATATCATATATTAATACATTTGTTGTATACAGTTTATACACAAAAATAAATTTAATAACTATAGTAGGAGGAAACGGTCTACTCATCTTCTTTTCTTAAAACCTGTTTAAAATCTTCTAACAAGAATCCTAATAAACGCCAACTGCATCATTGC
>CAZADB010000037.1:0-5290 GCA_964483835.1 uncultured Candidatus Saccharibacteria bacterium | reverse complement strand
ATTAAAATACAATACAGACGTAAGTAAAGCTTACGTCTGTATTGTATTTACTGTGTCTACGACTGGAGTTGAACCAGCACGTCCTTATGGACACATCCCCCTCAAGGATGCGCGTCTACCAATTCCGCCACGTAGACCTGTCTTTCCTTATACCATCCCCAGCTAACCTCCACACATTAACAAATTGTATAATTTTGAGCGAAAAACGAGACGAAGTACGAAATATATAGAGTACGAGACGAAGTTTTGTAGCCAAAATTATACGATTTGTGTGTGGTTGTTAGCTGGGGATGGTATTATATACCCTAGCATATTTTTGTTATATAATATTACAATCATGAGTGATTCTGAGAATAACACAGTCGTTACCAGAGACGGTGCTGGCAACCTCGATAAAACACTGCGTCCTGAGTCGTGGGAAGAGTATGTGGGACAGGTAAAAATAAAAGAAAATTTACGCATATTACTTACCGCAGCACGCGAGCGTGGACATGCCGCAGAGCATATTTTGTTGTATGGACCTCCTGGTCTTGGCAAGACAACCCTTGCTCATCTTATATCAAAAACACTAGGCACCAATATGCGAACGACTTCCGGGCCAGCGATTGAACGTGTTGGCGATCTGGCAGCTATCCTTACCAACCTTTCTCCTGGCGACGTTCTATTTATAGATGAAATTCATCGTCTGTCTAGCAGTATTGAGGAAGTGTTATATCCCGCTATGGAATCTGGGGTTCTGGATATTATCATAGGAAAAGGACCCTCTGCCAGAACTGTACAATTAGAACTTCCTCCATTTACTCTAGTATCTGCCACTACCCGAATTTCACTACTGTCTGCACCTTTGCGAAGTCGTTTTTCTGGTGGTGTCTTTCGTTTAGAATTTTATAAAGATTCTGAGATTGCTCAAATACTCCAACGCTCATCAGAGCTTTTAGGTATCAGTACTTCAGAAGAAATCATAGATAACATCGCTCGCCGATGTCGCGCAACACCACGCACTGCAAACTATCTCCTTAAGAGATGCCGAGATCTAGCACAACTAGAGAAGGGTGAACTCACTCTAGATATTGTAGACCGAACTTTTGAGCTTCTCGAGATAGACGTGCTTGGGCTTGGTTCACCTGACCGTGCGGTATTGGACTCAATTATAAATAAATTCAATGGAGGTCCAGTGGGTCTCAACACCATCGCCGCAGCAACAGGAGAAGAGCAGTCCACCATTGAGGACGTTATAGAACCGTACCTTATTAGACAAGGTTTACTCGAACGCACTCCGCGAGGACGTATCGCCAGTGCAACCGCATACTCCCACCTACAAAATGGTACACTCTAAAACATGATGTTCTTTTTAAGAAAATTTTTTAAGGTTTTAGTAATTATAATATTTAGTATTGGGGTTTTTTACCTAGGATTATTCCTTACTTTTCAACCGTCTCATGACAGACAATGGGAGTTTGGTCAGGAGGTTTTGCCATATATTTCATTTACTGAAGATGGAGAAGTGGTTATATCAGGCTTTAGGAATTTTAACTGGCACAATGACGGCAGTTATGAACCAAACTACGAAACTCGAGCCTTTACCTTAAATGACATTAATTCAGTCTATATTATAATTTCTGAATTTGCTGATTTTGAAGGTCTGGCACATATATTCCTGAGTTTTGGATTAGTTAATGGTGAAAAAATAGTCATATCACTTGAGGCAAGACGTGAATCTCATGAGGATTTTTCCGCAATTTTAGGAATGTTACGACAATTTGAAATCATATATGTCGTAGGATCTGAGGAAGATATTATCGGACTGCGAACAGATGTAAGAGATGAGCGTGTTTACGTTTATAAATCTAAAGCATCTCCAGAAAAATCAATCAAACTTTTTTTAGCCTTGGTTGAAGACATAAATAATCTTTACGTCACGCCTCAAATGTACAACACACTAACCCGAAACTGCACCAATGAAATAACTAGGCGAGTAGAAGACATTTCTGACGTCAATTTTCCATTCACATGGAAAACTACTTTACCCGGTTACTTTGATGAAGTTCTATATGACCTAGGTCTAATTGACACAAAAGGCACTTTTGAAGAAGTGAGAGCTCGGCACTCAATTGACAATAATTCAGTAAACAGAAACGACAAAACTTTCAGTGCTGACCTGCGAAGATAATAACCGAAGTTGATAAATTTAATCGGTTTTAGGTTGTTGAACTCAGGGTTGCACTATAAATTCACCCCCCCTACACAGTAAGCGATAAACGATGTGCTTACAGTAGAACCATCAAAGGAGTAGTGCCAAAATGAGCGAGAATGGAATTCGGGAGATGCGAGTGAAATTTTTTAACAAGACAAAGAATTTCGGATTCTTCGATGCAGAAGGACACCGTGATGTGTACGTTGCCGGAAGTACTGTTGCGTGGTCCGGATTTCAAACGAAGGACCTCAAAGAAGGGGTGCCTGCAGTCATTAAAGTCAGAACAAGGTACCCTGAGCGTATAAGTTGCTATAAGATTCTTTCTCTATGATGGGAGAAAGGGATCGAATAAAGAGTCACAATGAAACAACATGGGCGGGAGCTATAGCTCCCGCCCTTTGAAATTTCGCTAGGACTCCCCTAGCGACAACTGTCTTTATGGTTCTTTTCCCATTCTTCTGCGCACTCTGTAGAACAGAAACAATGTCCCCCTTCATCGTCTTGTCTGGTCACCGTTGACCCATCCCCTGTTGGAAAAGGAATTTCTTTTTCACATTTTTCGCAATCAATCACACGTTCAGTTGATCTATTTTCCATTTTTTCACCCTCTTTTGGTACAGTCTAAGTCTAACGTAACAAGTCTAACGTAACTTTGGCAAAAATATACCCGTTAGTCAATAGTGAGTCTTGTCCAACACACGATTACATCGAAATGAAATGTGATTCCAACACAAAAAGAAGCTGAAATCTCCCTTTTGTTAAGAATCTCCGAGGTAATGGGATCAGTAATGGTGGGTGACCCCATTTCTGTGTAGCATAAATAGTGGCTGACCCCATTACTTTGGCTGACCCCATTACTTCGCGAAAAGAAAATCTTGAAATTCTTGGAGAATTTGGAGTAAATAAGTAAGTGGAAAATGAACATTAGAATTGCTATTATGTATATGAGTAATTATTAGTAATCAAATTAAATTTGTAATTAATTTCATTAAAAAATATGAGCGGACATAATAAATGGTCAAAAATAAAACACAAGAAAGGTGCTACGGACTCTGCACGGAGTAAGGTTTTTTCTAAACATTCTATGTTAATCGCTATGGAATCACGAGATGCCAACGGTGATGTAAACTCACCTAAACTTGCCGCTGCAATAGTCAGAGCAAAGAAAGACTCCATGCCAAAAGACAATATTGAGAGGGCGGTTACAAAAGGTGCAGGCAATGACGGGGCAAAGCTTGAAGAAATTATGTTTGAGGGATATGGGCCTGGTGGAGTAGCTCTTATGATTCAGACAGTAACAGACAACAACAATCGAACAGCTCCATTAATCCGACACGTATTCTCAAAAGCAGGTTTTGAACTTGGATCTCCAGGAAGTGCTTCTTGGGCATTTACAAAAACTGACGACGGATATGCCCCAATCAATCCAACTGATATTGATGATCAGACAGGAGAAAAATTAGCAAACCTTATTGATAAACTAGAGGAGGAAGACGACGTGACCAATGTCTACACAACTGCCGATTGTGACTAATTTTTACAAATTAGTTCCATTCAATAGACTTGTTACCAAATAAGATTTTGATGAAAATTTTATAATTTTGTGCGAAAATTTCAAAAAATGAGGCAGAATATCTGGATATTTCAACGAATTTTTTGGAATTTGTAGCCAAAATTTGGAAATTTTGGCAAAAAAATTATTTGGTAACAAGTCTAATAGCTTAACCGAACACTTTTAATAAAAATAATACGCACAAGCATCAATGGTTGTGCCCACAAATTAAATGAAATTATCAACAGAGCTACAAGAAAGAGGATTTATTTACCAGTTCTCATCAGACAGTCTGGAAGATATTCTGGATGGCAAAAAACGTACAGTATATCTTGGTATTGATCCAACAGCAGACTCCATTCATGTAGGTACATTAGTGCCGTATATGCTACTTACTCATCTTATGATGGCTGGTCATAAAGTAGTAATTTTAATAGGTGGAGGCACCGCACTAATAGGCGACCCTGGAGGAAAAACAAAAGAAAGACCTTTTGTAGATATATCTGTTATAGAAGAACAGTCCAAAAAAATGGAAGAGTGTATTAGGCAATTTGTGGCTAAAGAAGTTGTATTTGTAAATAACTACAACTGGTTGTCAAAAATTTCTATGATTGAATATCTGCGTGATATTGGAAAACATTTTACAGTTAATTCAATGATTAAAAAAGATATAGTATCAAACCGCCTTACAGACGAAAATCCTATCTCATACACAGAGTTTTCATACTCTCTATTGCAAAGCTACGACTACTATCATTTACACAAAGAAATGGGCTGTGATCTGCAAATAGGGGGATCAGATCAGTGGAGTAATATAATCTCTGGAGTTGATTATGTACGACGTGTTTCTGGCGACAAAGTCTACGCGCTAACACTTCCCATTATAAACGACAAGTCCACTGGAAAGAAATTTGGAAAAAGTGAAGGTAATGCGATATGGCTTGACGCTAAAAAAACTTCACCTTATGTTTTTTATCAATTCTGGCTTAATACTTCTGACGATACTGTAATTGACTACCTAAAAATATTTACACTTATTCCATTAGACGAAATTGCAGAAATTGAGAAGGTGTTTCTAAAAAACACCACAGAAAGACACGCCCAAAAAAGACTTGCATATGAAGTTACGTCATTTGTTCACACACAAAAAGTAGCAGATACATTAGTCAAAATATCCACAGTATTATTTGGAGATATATCAATTGATAAACTTTCAACACAAGAAGTGGTTATCTTAAAAGAAAATGTGCCTATAATTTCCGTAAATGACAACATGTCAATTATAGATATGCTCACCATGTCTGACTTGGCAACAAGCAAGCGAGAAGCCCGAACATTTATACAATCAAATGCTGTACATATAAATAACCAAAAAATTACATATGTTGACTGCGTTGTAAACAAAGAAACATATGGTGATTTGTTTTTACTCAAACGAGGCAAGAAAAAAATAATCTTAGTTGAGATTAAATAATGAAACAGACGTGCCACACATAGAATCGCCGTCTTTGTACTATTCTCCGTCTTCGCCAACGGAGTGTGAG
>CAZADB010000036.1:0-5353 GCA_964483835.1 uncultured Candidatus Saccharibacteria bacterium | reverse complement strand
AGCATTGGTTCTGTTTCAGATAATTTGAGTGTTGAAAATATAGACAATATCACATCCATTGTTTTTGTTGGAGATATTATGCTTGCACGACATGTGGAAACATTGTCTGATAGACATGGAAGTCATTATGTTTATTCCAATTTACCAAAAATTAGCAAAACCACTGCATTAGTAGGTAATTTTGAAGCAACTATCCCAGAAACACATGTGCATACACCCAATTACACGTTTGCTTTTTCAGTTGACAAACAACATATACCTGCATTATATAAATACGGATTTACACATTTAAGCTTGGCGAATAATCATAGTTTTGATTTTGGCAAAAGAGGACTTCTTAATACCAGATTACAGTTAGAAAATAATGCTTTGAATTGGTTTGGCGATTCTATTATCGTAGACATGACCAGTGTTTGGTATATAGAATTAGACGAAATGACTATTGCTATTGTGGGATTAAATAATATCGGACATAGCCTTAACATGCTTGAAGTAGAGACAATAATAAAAACCGCGTCACAAAATAGTGATTATCAGATTGTGTATATTCATTGGGGAGTAGAATATGCTCCAAGAAATTCTATATCACAACAGAAAATAGCTCACCAATTAATAAAGTTTGGCGCAGATTCAATAATTGGACACCATCCTCATGTAGTGCAAAATATTGAATTTTATAAAGGTGTCCCCATATTTTATTCATTAGGAAATTTTATTTTTGATCAGTACTTCAGCAGGGAAGTACAAGAGGGATTATGGATTGAATTAGTGTCAGAAGATGGAATTTTGACATACAAATTACAAGGGATAACTTCCACAGGTTCCCACAGCTCACCAAGATTTATGTCATATTATCAAAATGATATTTTCTTAACAAATTTATCAAAAAAAAGCACCCTCACATTACAAGACATGATATTAACAGGCTACATCATTCAACAACATGAATGATGTTATTAACAAATAGTCTAGGAGCCTAAGTCTGTTCCAGTCCCTAACTTACATCGAAATCTAAAATATCATGAACGGCTGTTAATTTCTTCAAAAAACTTTTTTCGTGCTTTTTGGACACTCTTTGAGGAATCAAAATGTGAAATCTCTTTTGTTTGCACTTTAACGTATTTAGCCACGTTACTGTTATTAAGATTCTTTTCACCATCAGCTAAAGCTCTGTCTCTTTCTTTCCACAGCGCAGCTTTGGTGATGATGGTAGAAGTATCAATTAGGGATTGTGTATATGGCTATAGTTAAGGGTTAATTGACTATATTATAGCATTTTTAGGTTGTTATTAGGTGGGAGTTGAGGGGATTGATTGACGACAGTCCCGTTATAAACTGTGCGTAACCGGGTTACGCACAGTTTTCACTGAGGCGTCTTTATTGATAGGGCGGAGGGGCGGGTTCGGTTTATTTTAGTAGCAGACTAGAACTTTTCAAGTTAAGGTTTTAGAATAATATTTCACATGCTTAACACACGTTGTGTTACTCTAATACTATGAGAAAAATGGGAATAGATTATGGGAGTAAAAAAATTGGTATTGCCATGACCGATATAGGAGGGAATATGGCTTTTCCTTATGTCACCATATCAAATGATAATAATTTACTAAGAAATCTGGAAAGAATTATTACCGAAAAAGAAGTGGATGAAATAGTTATAGGATATTCACTCGGTAGAGATGGTGTCCCGAATGCTATTCATGAATGTGTTAAAGGGTTGATTACTGAGATTACTTTATTATTCGAATTGCCTATACATTTACATCCCGAGCATTACACAACACAAGAAGCAATTAGAATACAAGGCAAAAATACCAAAGTGAATGAATCTGCCGCAGCTATTATATTAAATAGTTATTTAACACAAAAATAATTCTAAACAGATTTAATGTTTTGGTCTTAAAATTTATCAAATGTCTAAAATATTTATAGAAACACATGTTGAGGAAGCGGCGAAAAAATCCAAGGGATTGTTGCGCTCTAAATATGGTATATGGATATTGTCAGGGTTGTCATTTATAGAATCAGCACTTCCCGTACCAATTATTACGGATCCATTTCTTGTTGTGTATATTTTGTCTGATAAAAAATCAGCATACAAAGGGGTTATGGCAACAATCGCAACATCGGTTTTAGGGGGCGTTTTTGCTTATATGGTTGCTTTTTATTTTTATGAGTTTATTGCCTATACGTATCTGGACGGGTCAATTGGCAGACAATTTTACGCAATTGTAGATCGATTGAGAGAGGGTACATTTGCAATGACCTTAATAGGTGCTCTTACACCAGTACCGTACACTCTGGTTGCGATGGGTGCTGGATTTATAAAAGGGAATTTGCTGTTGTTTATTATAGCTTCAATTATTGGACGTGGACTACGTTTTGCTGTAGTTGGATGGATAACTTATAAATTTGGAGAACAGGCATTGAAAATAATCCGAGGTCGATTAATGCTAATGTCTGTGATAGTGATTATTTTTGCAATTCTCTTTTTATTTTATAAATTATAAAGGGTGTTAATTTCTCATTAAATATACATAAGTTTGTCGTATACTATATGTATGTCAATGTTTAGTCTATTTGGAAAAATAATTCCACCACCTTCATATATATTATTACCAAGCGTGGGTATTGATATTTCAGACACGTCACTTAAATACGTTCAATTTCAACCCGACAAATTCAGCGGAACCCAATTGAAATTATTGCACTGGGGAGATATTGATATTGAGGCATCTGTACTTAATCAGGGTGTGATTGATGATCAAAACAAACTTTCAGAAGTTATTAGGGAAGTAAAGAATCGTACAGGAATTGAATCGGTACGCGTATCTCTACCAGAAGAAAGGGCATATTTGTTTGAAACAGAAATTAAAAAAGGGACATCGTTTAAAGAAGTACGAGGACTGTTGGAGTTTTTATTAGAAGAAAATGTTCCAGTTTCTCCAAGGGACGCATTTTTTGATTATGATATTATTAAAGATGATTCCAATAAATCTGCCATGCGTGTTTCTGTTACAGTGTATACACGAGAAACTATTATGAGCTACTATGACGCCTGTATAGCTGGCGGTGTTACACCACTTTCTTTTGAGGTTGAGGCGCAGGCTATTGCAAGAGCAACTATTCCGTCAGGTGACAAAGGCACATATATTATTGTTGATTTTGGAAGAACAAGATCAGGTATAGGAATAGTCAATAATGGCATATTAATGTATACATCAACAATTGATATTGGAGGCGATGAATTATCTGCTGTCTTACGTAATCAATTGGGTGACCTTGAAGAATCGGAGCTTACAAAGATTAAAAATACACAAGGTTTAACACAATCTCTCAACAGCTCTGATGCGTATGAAGCATTGCTCCCAGTAATGTCTACTATTGCTGATGAAATTAAAGCACGTATTTCCTATTGGAACACACACAATATATCCAGAGCAGATAATCAAATTCAATCTGTAATCTTATGTGGAGGTAGTATTAATATGAAAGGTTTACCAGAATATTTTTCAGAAATATTAGAGGTACAATCCACACGCGCAAACGTATGGAGGAATGTTTTTTCAGACCCCGATACAATCCCTGACATACATAAAAAATATTCCTATGGGTATGCCACGGCTATTGGATTAGCAATTACTCCTTTTTCAAATATATGATTAATCTTATTCCACCACATGCGCGCAAACAAGTCAGATTGGAATACTGGATTCGAGTTGTTTCCTTATGGATGATGCTTGTTTCCACAGCACTAATTGCTGTTGGCTTTTTGCTCGTACCATCAATTGTGTTAATGAAAAATCAAATGATGGTGTATAGAGATGAATATAATATTGCTGATGCACAAAATGAAACATATACACAACTTCAGCTCGATGTCACTCTACTAAATACATTAGCAAAAGTATTAATTGAAAATAAAACACCTATACTTTTTTCACAATTAATTTCTGGCATTAAAAATCATATTGATGATAATATTTTCTTGACATCAATTTCTTCTTCACGCAATGAAGAAGGAAAAATAGAAAACATAGAGATTTCCGGCAATGCAAATTCTAGGAAATCTCTTGTAGAATTTAGAGATAATCTTGAATTAGATCCAATGTTTGAGTCAGTATATCTTCCTATTTCTAATTTAGCCAAAGATAAATACGTGACTTTCAGTTTGCAGATTGTAATTAATAATAATTTATGATTACTCAAAAAACAAAATTGTTTGCAGGATTATCTTCGTTAATTTTGTGTGTTATGTGTGTGACTATATTTTTCTTAATAAGACATATCACAATACAAGAAGACAAATTATTTTATAAAATAAATGCAGTGACAAATTATAGTATGCAAAAACAATCCTATAGAAAGTTACTGTCACTTTCAGATGATATGGAGACTGATAGAGAAGAATTATTATCTTATTTTCTCACAGAAGATAAAGTTGTGAATTTTTTAACAACGATTGAAGAGATTGCGATGGAGCAGGGGGTTGATTTGATAACAAGCTCTTTAAAAGTTGAGAATACAGATAATTATATTGATTATCTTAAAATTTCATTTGAAGTGAAGGGAGCAAGATCACGCATATATACATTACTAGGGATTTTAGAAAAATTGCCATATAATTCATTAGTATCAAGTATCTTACTATATAATGATTCAGAAACTGATATAAAAGTAATGGGTGGAAATATCCAGTTAACTGTTAGTTTTTTACAATATGATTGATAAAAAAAGTGTAATTAAAATGGCTAATAACATAGTGCGAAGGGATAAAGCGTATCCTGATAGGCGTTTAATGCACCCACAAAGAGATTGGTTTATTGGATTATTAATATTTGTTATAATTATGTTTACTGGAAGTTTATTCGCAGGTAATATGTTTGTTAAATATAAAAACATAAAACCAGAAACTACTAACACGTTAGAAAAAACTGTGAAATATAATTATGACATAATACGAGAAGCATTAGAATTATATCGTATGAAAGATCTAGAACACCAACAGTTGCGTAAAAATTTACCAGAAATATCTATACCAGTACAAGACAAATCATCTGATGTAACAGAAGAAAATTCATCCCCCGAATCTAATCTTTTTATTGAGGCTGAACTTGCTTGGTAATGTAAAGTGCTTTGGCATTTTACATTACCTCCACTCAAGAAAATAACCACCTAGCGGTAGTATTTCCATTTGCGGAGACGGAGGTATTAGAAGCTTACAGCTTCAGTACACCTTTTGGGTATATTCTCCTTTTAGTCGAATCTACCTCAAAAGCTTTTCGAACCCCTCTTCATCTCGAAAATACAACAAAACCTTAAAGCATTCGCTTTAAGGTTTTGGTATTTGCGG
>CAZADB010000035.1:3893-5545 GCA_964483835.1 uncultured Candidatus Saccharibacteria bacterium | reverse complement strand
CAAAACGTTCATTAAAGGCTAGAATAACTTCACTATGTATGACACAAATGAACTACGAGTAGATCGAGAACGTAAATTAAAGATGCTTATTGATGCAGGCATGAACCCGTACCCGTCATATACAAAACGGACTCATGATATAGATGCTTTTGTAGTCTCTTTTGAAGAACTGAAAACCAATAATACAGAAACAATATTAACAGGAAGAATAATGGCGCTTCGTTCGCATGGAGCTATTGCTTTTATAGATTTATATGACGGCACTGCTAATGTGCAGGCTTTTTGCAGTGCGGAGAATATGGAAGAAGAAACATTCGCATTGTTACTTGAAGCTATGAGCGCAGGGGATTTTATTGAAGTAACTGGAGTTCCTTTTGTCACAAAGAAAGACATTAACACCATTGCAGTGACCTCTTGGACAGTGCTTACAAAAGCACTTCTACCTTTACCTACTGAACATTTTGGCATAAAAGATAAAGATAATAGATATCGCAAAAGATATTTAGACATTTTGACTGATGTAGATTTGCAAGAGATGTTTCAGAAAAAATCAGCATACTGGAAAGCCTCGCGTCGTTTTCTAGAAGATGAAGGTTTTCTAGAAGTTCATACACCAACACTTGAAACCACAACAGGAGGAGCGGAGGCAAATCCGTTTATTACACACCACGATGATTTTGATATTGATGTGTATCTTCGTATTTCCGTAGGAGAATTGTGGCAAAAAAGATTGATGGCAGCAGGTATACCTAAAGTATTTGAGATAGGACGTGTGTATCGAAATGAAGGCACAAGTCCAGATCATTTACAAGAATTTACCAACATTGAATTTTATGCAGCGTATATGAATTTTGATGAGGGTATTTCTTTGCTTGAACGACATTTGAAATATGTACTTGATGAGGCATTTGATGGACAGAGAGTATTTTCTATTAAAGATTTTGAAGTGGATTTTTCAAAACCTTTTGAACGAATCGACTATGTGCAGACTATTCAATCAGACACAGGTATCAATGTTATCACTGCTTCATATGAAGAACTTATAAACAAAGTCACTGATCTAGGCATTATGCACGAAGGAAACAACCGAGAAAGACTAACCGACACATTATGGAAGTATTGTCGTAAAAATATCAAAGGTCCAGTATGGTTAATCGGACATCCAAAACTCGTATCACCACTTGCAAAAGAGTCTGATAAAAAAGACGGCACTGTATTACGCGCTCAGCTTATTGTTGCAGGAACAGAGTTTAATAACTGTTTTTCAGAATTAAATGATCCCAAAGAACAAAGGGAGCGTTTTGAAACACAGGCAGAATTACTAGCACAAGGAGACGACGAAGCAATGATGCCTGACTGGGAATTTGTAGAGATGTTAGAGCACGGTATGCCTCCCACTTTTGGTGCATCAACACTCGGTGAAAGGTTTTTTGCATACTTGATAGATAAACCAATTCGAGAAACACAGCATTTTCCACTTATGAAACCAAAAGACCTAAAATAACCACTCAGAAATCATTATGTTAGTCTGACTGCTCTTGATGGCGTTGTTTTTAGTCGTCTTTGCGAACTTCAGTGCGAAAGTGTCTAAACACTTTCGCAAGAGTTATTTATACAAACGTAGACTTTTGTTACACACTTACGTTATATAT
>CAZADB010000035.1:0-3793 GCA_964483835.1 uncultured Candidatus Saccharibacteria bacterium | reverse complement strand
AACTACAATAAGATGGATTGATTTGGATACGCTTCGCAAATACGTTATACGGATAATAGACTTGTTACCAAATAAGTGGAAGTTTTTACAGTTCTTGTAAGAAAGCAATCGTGTGTCGTTACTGCTGGGCTATTTATGCTAGGGTGTGTATAACTGTGTTTGAGTGGGGGAAGGTGGTATATACTATACATGTGGTGGGAGATAGTGGTATACTATAAAAATAGTATACAGTCTAAGGAATTATGAAATTTTTTCTTAATCTATCAAAATTATGTTAATTGGCGAATACAAGCATACGTTGGATCCTAAAAAACGGTTGTCGTTGCCTTCCAAGTGGAGGCGCGAACTTGGGAAAAATCTTGTTGTCACACGTGGTCTTGATAATTGTCTCTTTGTATATCCGTTGAAACAGTGGCAAGCAATTACCGACAAAATTAGTCAATTGCCACTGGGACAATCGGACACGAGAAGCTTTAATCGATTTTTCCTTTCAGGTGCGGTTGAAGTGGAGGTAGATAGTGTTGGACGTATTCTCGTTCCAGATTTTTTAAAAGAATTTGCAAAACTTGACGGAAAAGTTGTCCTTGCAGGAATTTATGATCGTATAGAAATTTGGGATGAGAAAAAATGGGAAAATTACAAACGACGAATTGAATCACAGGCAGATGCGCTTGCGCAAAACCTAGGAGACATCGGCGTCCTGTAACCATCTACCAACTAATATAATTAAATCATGTAAATAAGAAACTGCACCAAAAAATTGTATTGGTGACATTCAATAAATACGTCATGCGTCATATTACAGTCTTACAACACACAACAATTCAACAGTTGAATCTGACAAAAGGGTCTGTTGTTGTAGATTGTACACTTGGTAGCGCAGGGCATGCAGAAGAGATTCTTTCTATTATTGGAAATTCTGGTACATATCTTGGTATAGATGCTGATGATACAGCAGTGCAATCAGCAGCGTATTTACACGATAAGTTTGACTCAAATATACATTTAATCCATAGCAATTTCCGAGATATTAAAAAAATCTTAACTGAATTAAATATTGATGCAGTTGATGCAATTTTAGCAGATCTAGGATGGAGAATGGAGCAATTTGATGGATCATCGGGAGACACTCGTGGTTTTTCTTTCAAAAAAGACGAACCTTTACACATGACGTTTGGCTCTCCTTCGGATTATTTGTTTACTGCGTATGACATAGTCAATGGTTGGGACGAGCAAGATATTGCAAATGTAATATTTGCATATGGAGAGGAACGATTTTCTCGACGTATCGCAAAGAGTATTGTAAACGTGCGAAGGGATACAGAGATTACATCATCACTTCAACTTGCAGAAATTGTGTACAGATCCGTACCAGTATCATATCGTCATAGACGAATTCACCCTGCGACCAAAACATTTCAAGCATTACGCATTGCAGTGAACGATGAGTTGGATACTTTGAAAACATTACTATCTGACGGTATAGATATTTTAAAATCCAAAGGACGCATGGTAATTATATCCTTTCATAGTTTGGAAGATAGAATTGTGAAGCATACATTTAAGGAGTATGTAACTGCTCAAAAAGTAATTCTGGTTCACAAGAAGCCAATAACCCCCACAAAAGAAGAAGAAACAGAAAACCCAAGATCAAAAAGTGCAAAATTAAGAACTATAGCAAAAATATAAAATGACATCATTTAAAAAACAACAAAACAGTATTGAAAAACGAATATTTTTATTAGTAGCCACGATTGGTATTTTTATGTTTGGACTGTATATTTATTTTGTGAGCGCTTCTGTTGTACACGTTGTTATTCGTACTGAAATAAATCAGGAAATAAAAAAAGTTAGCTCTAAAATTAGTTTATTGGAAGGACGACTTATTACAGCTCAACATAAAATAAGTTCAGATATAGCAAGCCTACAAGGATACATTGACACATCTGACAAAATTTTTATAGATAGAGTAAAGCCAGTATTCGTTTTGTCTTCGAACGTGTGGTGATAATGTTATAGTTTGAACTGCTTCTATTATTATGCGACAAAATGCAAGAATAAGAATACGTATTATAACGGGGTTTATCCTCTTGTTAGCTGTGATTTTGATAGTCAGACTATACTATGTGCAGATTATATTGCATGCTGATTATTATCAACAAGCTAAAAATCAATATATTAATTCTGTTCAAGATTTATATTCTCGTGGAAATATTTATTTTTCTAAACGAGATGGTGGCACAGTATCTGCTGCAACAGTGCAGTTCGGATATCTTTTAGCGATAAATCCATCTAAAATTACAGATAAAAAAAAGACCTTTGAAAGTATCAACTCTGTATTTCCTATAGACGAAGAAAATTTCTTATTTAGAGCAGGCATGAAAGACAGAGTTTATTTTGAGATAGCTTCAGAACTTTCAGATGAGCAGGCAAGTAAGATTGCAGAACTGAATTTAGTTGGTGTGCATCTATATCGTGATAGGTGGAGATATTATCCAGGAGGCGAGTTGTCAGCTAGAACAATTGGCTTTGTGGGGTACACAGCAGATTTAGGAACAAAGCTTACTGGCAGATATGGATTGGAGAGGTATTATGAAAATATTCTTGCACGTGACGGTAATCGTCTGTCCGTCAATTTTTTTGCAGAAATATTTAGTAATTTAGGAAATCAGATTCTTAATACAACTTCTGCAAGAACAGGAGACATTGTCACAACTATAGAACCAACTGTTTCAAGAGTGCTAGATCGAGAATTATTAAACATACAAGAAACATGGGGATCTAAGCTAACAGGCGGGATTATTATCAATCCAAATACAGGAGCAGTGTATGCTATGAATGCAGTACCTACATTTGATCTCAATGACAGGTCTGGTGTTGATATTTATGATTTCCTCAATCCGCTTGTTGAGAATGTCTATGAAATGGGTTCAATTATTAAAGCTCTAACAATCGCAGCTGGTATTGATAGTGGTGCAATTACTCCTGAGACTACATATTATGATAAAGGTTTTTTAAATATAGATACGTTTACTATAGGAAATTTTGACGGGATTGGCAGAGGTATGGTGGATATGCAAGAAGTTTTAAGTCAATCTTTGAATACGGGGGTTGTATTTATTATGAAGACTATGGGTAAAAATGTGTTTAGAGAATATTTTCAAGCATTGCAAATTGGCAATAGAACAGGTATTGATTTGCCTAACGAAACATCAGGATTAGTAGAAAATTTGAACTCACCTCGAGACATAGAATACGCCACTGCTTCGTTCGGACAAGGTATTGCACTTACACCAATTGCGACTGTTCGTGCCCTTTCGTCACTTGCAAACGGGGGGGTGCTTATTACACCACATCTTGTTAAACGTATTGAATACCAAGACGGAACATCAAAAGAAATAACACACCCTGCAGGGGAGAGGGTTTTTTCGGAAGAAACTAGTGTAACCATATCGCGTATGTTGACTAATGTTGTTGACAATGCGCTCAGACATGGAACAGTTAAATTGGAGAATTACAGCGTTGCTGCAAAAACAGGCACAGCACAAATTGCTGATTCTGTGTATGGGGGATACTATGAAGATAGACACCTTCATTCATTTTTTGGCTATTTTCCAAGTTTTGATCCGAAATTTTTAGTTTTTTTATATACAGTTGAACCACAAAATGCTCGTTTTGCATCGGAAACACTCACTGATTCGTTTATGGAAATCACTACATTTTTAATTAATTATTACAACATACCTCCTGATAGATGATGATGTGTCTAGATGTGCAAATATGTTAGTCTGAC
>CAZADB010000034.1:0-5787 GCA_964483835.1 uncultured Candidatus Saccharibacteria bacterium | reverse complement strand
ACACCAATCCTTTAATCTCTGTAACAGATACATCATCTACATAGTTTGTTTCTATTCTTGCTCTGGACAATTTCTGTATATATGGTTAAATATAGTTGCTCATCATCTGGGGGAAGAAAAAGAAAGGTGAGAATATGAGTAGAAGAGATTCGGGGTACAGAGTATGGCAAGAGGATGTTCCATACAATGCCCCCAAGGTTCCAAAACCACACTACCAAAGACGTAGTGCATTCATTGTCAAAAATATCGGTAATGGATACTACGAAGTAACCAGTCCGTCTGGATACTGGTGGCACATAGTACGAGAAGTTGATGGTCAACTCATTATCGATGAGACTGACTGCACACGAACAGAACTAAGTGCCCGAGCATTGCGTAGTGTGACAAACATAACATAGAGCTCGTTCTTTATGGCCACCAGTCTGCTCTGGTGGTTTTCTTTTATTTATTAAATTTGTCAAATAATTAACGTAGTCAGACTGCTCTTAAGTTTAAGTTAGTCAGACTACTCTATTTATTTACTCTCGTTTCAAATAAGCATTGTATGTTCTTTGGATTAGACGCTGTCATGTTATGATTTTATTTATACTTAATACATTCTAAATACTACACTGGTGTTGAGAAAAAATTAAACTTCATATGATAAAAAAGAAAAATATTGTTGTTATTGGAGGAGGAACAGGTATTTACCCAGTTCTTGGAGGGTTGAAAAAATACGAAGATTTGAACGTGACCGCGATAATTACCATGGCTGATTCTGGAGGGTCTACAGGTCGACTTCGTGATGAATTTGGTCAATTGCCTGTGGGGGATGTTCGTATGGCATTGGTCGCATTATCTGCCGATGTGAATAACCATGATGATTTATTACGTAAATTATTTTTGTATCGGTTTGCAAAAGGAGAGGGATTAAATGGACACAGTTTAGGAAATTTACTATTGGTAGCATTAACTGACATTCTTGGATCTGAACTTGATGCAGTAAAAGCCGCATCTCGTATTCTTCGGATTCGAGGAACGGTTCTTCCGGTGACAAAAGATAAAGTAAATCTTGTGGCAGTGTATAATGACGATATCGTTATAAAAGGAGAGCATGATATTGATGAGCCACAGAAGGAGAGGTATTCACATAACATAAAAAATTTATACACTGAGCCCAAAGCAACTATTACTCCAGACGCACAAACAGCAATTACAAATGCAGATTTCATTGTGCTTGGACCTGGGGATTTATATACAAGTTTACTTGCCAATTGTGTCATTGAGGGTGTGTCTGAAGCCATTTTGTCTTCAAAAGCTAAATTTATATTTGTAACCAACTTAATGACCAGTCAAGGACAAACTCATAAAATGACTGCACAAGATCACGTTGCAGAAGTTTTTAAATATGTCGGAAAGTCTCCTGATGTTGTGGTGATTAATACTGCAAAAGTTCCAGAACAATTACTACAAAAGTACGCCGAAGCTTTTCAATTTCCTGTGATTGATGATATTACCGACAGTGTATGTGAAGTTGTTCGTGCAGATTTATTACACAATACTCCAGTGATGAAAATAAAGGGTGACGTACTACAAAGAAGCCTAGTAAGAGGTGATGCACAGAAGATGGGGAAGGTTTTGTACGGATTATTATCATAATAATCCACACTCACCATTTATTTTATATCTCAAGAGCAGTCTGACTAACCTAATTACTAACAGTAATTAGGTTAGTCAGACTGCTCTTGAGTATTAGACTTGTTACCAAATAATTTTGTAGCCAAAATTTCCAAATTTTCATCAAAATCTTATTTGGTAACAAGTCTATTGTTGAGATTTGTGTGTGATTAGTGTTATGATTTGTATGAGCAAAGGTTATGTGAGTTATGTGCTTATAGCCTGTTGTTAATGATAAACAAATATCATGAAATATATTTTAGATTTTGATGGAGTTTTGTTTAACACTAAACTTTTGAAAGAAAAAATGGATGCATTAGGAATACCTCAATCAGAACGTAGTATTGGAGTATTTAATTATATCTTGCAAGAAGACCCCGATTTTAATTTAGAAAATTTAGTGTTTGATGATGCATTGTCATTTATACGACAAAACGGACGTAATTGTATTATCGTGTCGTCAGCATCAAGTATTAAAGATGAAAATAATACCAATTTTGAAAAACAGATTAAATTTCAGAAGACAAAAATAGAACTTTCGGGGGTGACTGAATTTGTTAAAGATGTGCGGGTGGTTGAATCTGGAAAACAAGAAGAGCTCATTAGTATTAGGAGTCAATTTGGAGATGGTATTATATTTGTAGACGATCGCGAAAAATACTTAAAAGAAGCCAGGGAAGTAGGAATAGAAAGTTTTTGGATGGACAGAGGGAGTAAAATAATTCAAACAAATCATGAGGGTATCCCAGTGAATTATGAATTTACACGAGTGGGAAACTTTAATGAATTATCGGAGATTTTGGAAAAACTTAACTAGTGTCGTGATAATTTATTCCATATCAATACTTCATAACGTAATACCAGCGATGTAGTAAACTTCAATAATTATATTAGTCTAACTAGCTAGTCAGACTAATACCATAAACACGTAGTCTGACTGCGTTATTTTTTCTTTCTTTCGGATTCTTTCAAAAATTGCTTGCGTAATCTTATTGATTCTGGGCAAACTTCTAAATATTCATCATCTGCCATAATTTCAAGACCAATCTCTATTGAAAGATGCTTCGGGGGGGTGAGTTTTATAGCGTCGTCATTTCCTGATGACCGCATGTTTGTGAGTTGCTTTCCTTTGGTAGGATTTACCATCATCTCTTCACCTTTAGAGATGTTTCCAATCACCATACCCTCATAAACATCTACTCCAGGAGATATGTATAATTCTCCTCTGGTTTGCAGATTAGCAAGTGAAAATCCAAGAGTTTTACCTGTTGTCATTGAAATCATAGAGCCAACTTGCCGTTTTTTGATTTCTCCAGCATATGGCATAAATCCAATTACTTGTGAGGCTAAGATGCCTTCACCTTTTGTGTCTACTACAAATTGGTTCTTATATCCAAGAATTCCGCGTGTTGGTCCTGTAAACAGTAAACGCACCTGATTGTCATTGGTAATCATGTCCTGCATTATAAACCCTCTGTTTGACAATCTTTCTATCACAGCTCCTTGAAAGTCTTCTGGTATATCTATCGTCACCTCTTCAAACGGTTCGGTTTTATTTCCATTGTCGTCTTCTTTTATAATTACCTTGGGTTGTGATACGGAAAGTTCATATCCTTCGCGTCGCATATTTTCTAAAAGTATTGAGATATGCATTTCGCCACGTCCGTATACTTTCATAATGTCTCTGGAAAAATCTACACGTAAACCAACATTAATTTCCAATTCTTTCTTAAGTCGCTCTTCAATCTGTCTACCTGTTACATACTTACCTTCACGTCCGGCAAATGGTGATGAGTTTACCAGAAACTCCATTCCAATAGTCGGCTCATCAACCTGAATTGCAGGTAATGGTTCACAATTCTCACTATCAGAAATAGTGTCCCCAATATTAATATCTGCAAGTCCTGCAATCAGAATAATATCCCCCGCAAAAGCTTCTTCAAGCTCAATCTGAGCAACTCCTTTGTATCCAGAGATTTTTACAATTTTTCCTTTTCGAGCTTCTTTACCTTCGTGTGTGATATGAATTGATTGTCCTTTTGCAACTTTCCCCTCATAAATTCTCGCAACAGCAAGACGTCCAAGGAAATTATCATAACCTAAATTAAATACTTGAGATTGTAGTACTTGACCTTCCTCATATCTTTTTGCTGATGGAACAGTTTCTAAGACGCAGTCAAGCACAGGGGCTAAATCTATCATATCGTCTGTCATCTTTCGTTTTGCAAGACCGTCACGTCCAATTGTGTACACCACTTGAAAATCACACTGCTCATCACTTGCTCCAAGTTCCATAAACAGCTCCAAAACTTGCTCCTCACACTTATCTGGATCAGCCGCTGGTTTATCAATTTTATTTATAATTACAATAGGATTAAGTCCCAAATCTAAAGATTTCTTTAATACAAAACGAGTTTGTGGCATAGGTCCTTCCTGTGCATCAACCACCAATAGAACAGAATCTATACTTCGAAGAACACGTTCCACTTCAGATCCAAAATCGGCATGACCAGGAGTATCCACGATATTTATTTTTGTATTTTTGTATGTTACTGAGGTATTTTTAGCGTAGATAGTAATACCTCGCTCTTGTTCAATAGCATTATTATCCATAGATGCATCTCCTTCTCTGTCTCCTGTGAAGTCCATCAATCTGTCAGTTAGCGTCGTCTTACCGTGATCGACGTGTGCAATAATTGCAATGTTTCTAATTTCTTGTCTCATAATATTTATTGTGAATATGGTAAAAAGTATAAAAAATACCGCATCTACACCATTTCCAATAAACAATTAGTCACTGACCAGAAATTTATTATCGACAGTATAAGTCGTGCGACTATAATACATTTTATAGAATACCAATTAAATGAAGTTTGTCCAATCATTTGCATTGAACCATTCATTCAAAAACTCTAGATTGGTTTTTAATTAAACAGACTTTCTTTTTGACCGTGGGTATATTTTTTTATTTCATATTCTCTTTTGCTTGCGGTGCTTCTGTCTGCATAGTTTTCAATATATACAAGATTTACAGGCCGTCTGGATCGAGTGCATTTTGCACCCGATCCAGACACCTTGCCATTATGTTCTAATAAACGCCGATCTACATTAGTTGTAATTCCTGTATAAAGTGAATTATCCGAACATCGCAAAATATAAACAAACCACTGTATCATATATAATATTATTGTGGTTCAAAAACATCAATATATCCACCACCAAAATCATCACTAGCACCACAATTGGGCTCATTGATACCTAGTCCAAAAGTACCAGCAGCAATACTCAGAATTGCCATGGCAGATAACATCACAAACATTCCGACAACGCCATACAGCAAATGTTGCTTTCCTGTTGCGCGAGACGTTTCATTGTCTGATTTCTTTACATATTCAAATACTCCATACAAAAATATAAGAAACGCCAGCGCCATCATAAGAGTAATCAACGGAAATAAAATAGCGTCATTTATTTTATCAACAAAACATTGAGCACGATATTGTGCTTCAATTGAAGCATGTGCAATATTAGTAAATGAAATCATGTAGATATTATGACATATGAAACATAAAATATTTATCTTCCATTGGAACATCTCATGTTTAACTATTAAGAATACAAGTTTCTAATTGCCTAGACAAGAGTGCTGTGCTCGAACTATCTATTTATAGGGGGCACAATTGGAATATTTTGGAGAGTTTGATCATCGGCAAATCCTAAGCCTCCTGCAAGAAGATTTACAATACCAAAGATTGAAACCATTACTACAAATCCAATCACAGACCATAGCATTAGATTTTTTCCTTCTTTTCTAGATTCTTCTTCTGATCCTCCGAGAATAAGGAATTTAAACATTCCCCATATAAACATCAGCAATGCCAGAGCAAACACTAATGGGATTAATGTGCTATTGATAAATGCTGACACATCGCCGAGAAAATCATCAATTTCACCAAACTGACCGAGTGCTATTGAAGGAATAATAAGGATGCCAAATGCTAATGTATATATGCTAATTTTTTTCATATTTTTTATTTTCATGATTATTCAAAAACTGTTTATTTATTATACATTATTTTTATAAAAAACCACAGAATCTGAGATTTAATGTGAATAACTCTTGCGAAAGTG
>CAZADB010000033.1:0-5983 GCA_964483835.1 uncultured Candidatus Saccharibacteria bacterium | reverse complement strand
ACTTAGATTCTCAAAACATTGAACAACATGCAAGTCCTTAACCGGACACTACTGAGATGGAATCTAAGAAAGGGATGTCAAAGCCCGTTAGCCACATATCGACCACAATGGCTATTTTAAAATTAGATTTTTCATTTTTGAATTGTCGATCTAACTCTTTGCGGTATTCTTTTGTTCCGAGTAGGTCATACATCTCTTTTGGATCATCTTTGCCTCTGGTCATAATCATTTTGATTCTTTCGATTGGTTTGATTTCCCTTTTTTCTTTGCCTGTAAGTTCAACGCATTCTTCTGCAACCCTTACTTCTGCCCATTCAGGTTTTAATGCAACAACATTTTTGTAAAAATCATAACCAATTTCACGACTACTACAAACAAACATGGCTTTACCTTTTACGGTAGAACCTTCGGAAACTCTATTATCATAATGCTTTACAAAATCTCGAGCTAAGGCTTGCAAACGGTCAGGGTCGCCAAGAATAGAATTCATTGTGGCAGTGGCTTTTTTGCTTTCTTCTATTTGGTATTCATTAGCTCCTTCTTCTGCCACTTCTTCATAATATTTTTCTATTTTCTCTAACTCGCTATTGTGTAAAGCGACCTTGGCTGCTCGACCTTCATAGACAATTCTTACGGTGATTTCATCCCTTACCGACTCGGTCATGGTGTAGCTGTCCACCACTTTTCCAAACACATCTAAAGTGGCATCAATTGGCGTGCCTGTAAAACCTACAAAAGTGGCATTGGGTAATGAATCGTGCAGGTATTTGGCAAAACCAAACGTCTTTTTTACACCTTTGGAGGTGACTTTTACTTTTTGGTCTAAATTAGTTTGGCTTCTATGGGCTTCATCTGAAATACAGATCACATTGGTTCTTTCAGTCAGTAGCTCTGTATCTTCTGTGAATTTGTGAATAGTGGTTAAGAAAACGCCACCGCTTTTTCTGCCTTGCATCAAGGTTCTTAATTCTGCTCTACTTTCTACACTCTTTACATTATTGTCACCAATAAAACTTTTAGCATTGGTAAATTGTCCTGAAAGTTGGTCGTCTAAATCAGTTCTATCAGTAATCAGTACAATGGTTGGGCTTTCAAAATGCTCGCTTTTCATCAATAAGCGAGTGAGGTACAACATGGTAAAACTTTTTCCGCTTCCTGTTGCTCCAAAGTAAGTACCGCCTTTTCCGTCTCCATCAGGTTTTTCTGCTTTTTTAATGTTTTCGTATAAAACACGAGCTGCATAATATTGGGGATAACGACAAACTATTTTTTCATCCTTTTTTGAAGTATCAGGAATAAAAATAAAGTTTTGAATTATATCTCTTAATCTGTTTTGGTTTAGCATTCCTTTAACAAGGGTGAACATACTATCAATACCATCAACATCTTTCGCCAATCCTGCAACCCTACGCCAAGCATAATAAAATTCGTAAGGGGCAAGAAATGAACCTGCCTTATTATTTACACCATCACTGATGATACAAAAGACATTGTATTTAAAAAGTTCGGGGATATCTCTTTTATAGCGAATGGTTAATTGCTCAAAAGCATTATGTATTGTCGATTCTTCACGAATGGCTGATTTGAATTCAAAAACCACAACAGGCAAACCATTTATGTAAATTATACCGTCTGGAATTCGTTTTTCTGTACCGATAATTTCAAGTTGATTGACAAATTTATAAATATTATGGTCTATACCATAGTGTGCATTTGGTTCAGCTACAATATTATCCAAATCACGGCTTTGTGTTTGTGGCGGTAGTCCTGAATAATCAATTAGTTCTATATGAATATCTTTTTGTGTACGGTCTTCTCTTTTTAAAATAAAACCGTCAGCCAGCCAACGCATTATTTTTTTGTTGCTTTCGTAAAGGTCACTCGATGACAATGTTTTTAGTTGGAGAATAATAGATTGGGCTTCTATTTCGGTAAGTTGTTCTTTTTTGTAACGGCTGAGCAAATAGCTTTTCAAATCCTCCTCAATCAATACTTCATCATCTGTTCGGGAAATTGTATTACCCAAACAATGTAGAAAACCTTCATTTTCTAATAGCTGGGTAAAAGCCTGTTCTAATTTTGCTTCCGTAAATTTCATTTTTTCAAGCCTTTGGTTTTACTTTCTATTTGCTTGATAAAATCCTTTTCAACCTGTGTAATTCTATTTTTTATTTTCTCCTTATAAATTTCGTATTCGCTGTGAGCTTTTTCAATGGCTTTTTGATGGCTGATAGTTCCCGCATGTTGCAAAATATCTTTATTAGTCATTTTTAGAAAAGCGTCTAATTGTTTTATCCAGTCAGCCATATACATAGGTGTTCGGTCTAATGCTTGGATTTCTGCAATTTCCAAAAATGCCGTGACCATTCTGTTCAAAATATTCAACTCATCTTCGGCAAGATAATTTTTAGCGATTTCAACTTCTTTCTTTGTTGGTATTTCACCCTTAAAACTGGTTAAGCCGATATGTTCTTTTTCTGAATCTACTCGTCTGTAGATCGTTTCGGCTGCCGTTTCTCCATGACTTGCCCAGTGCATTTTGTTTTGAATAGTCTTGAAAAATAGCTGCGATTGTTCTGTTGTGGGGTCATAGTCAATACTGGTAGCATAAATATCCAAAACCTTACGCCAAAATACCTTTTCTGACGAACGAATATCACGGATACGAGCTAAAAGCTCATCAAAATAGTTGCCACCGCCTGCTTCTTTTAGCAGTTCATCGTTCATGGCAAAGCCTTTTATCAGGTACTCCTTGATAAGTGCTGTTGCCCATTTTCTAAAATGCACACCTCGATGAGATTTTACTCTGTAGCCCACTGAAATAATCACATCAAGGTTATAAAAATTAGTCGGTTTGGTAGAAAAATCGGAATTTCCGATTTTTCTCAGGGTCGGTTCTTTTTCCAGCTCCTGTTCTTTATAAATATTAAGAATATGCTCATTGATGGTAGAGCGGGATTTTTGAAACAGTTCAGATATTTGGTCAATACTTAACCAGACGGTCTCATTTTCAAAATGGGTTTCTATTTTGATTTTACCATCTTCCGTTTGATAAATAATGAGTGGGGTGTTTTCTTTCATACAGCCCCTGCCTCTTTCTCCATTTCTTCCACAACTCCACGCATCAAAACAGGACAAAGTGGTTTAATGCTATCCTTTAACTGCTCATTTATTCGTTTGCGAGTTTCCAAGGTATGATAAATGGTAACTATGGCTTCTTGTATTTTTAAATCGGGAACAGGAATTTCAATATCACAAAATCTCTCCCATTCTAAACTTGCCCTTACACTGCTGTCACTAATAAACCAACCATAACGATTAAATTCTGGACGATAAAACCAAAGCATTAAAAATTCAGGTAAAACAATATCCTTATCTTTTACTTGAAAAACACTATATGCAGGTGAAATAATTGCAGGCTCATCAAATGAATAAAGTACAACTCTTACGGTTTCATCTCTACCGACTTGCATAGCACTATAAGCAAACCGTTCTTTTTGAATGATTTTATATTTAGATAAATTGCTTTCAGTCACATTTGCTTTGGAAGGCATAAAAACTTTTTTCACATTTATTCCAAGCAGATTTTCAACTTTATCTTCTGTATTTCTATTATCTACTAAAGCAACCAATTCACCTAATGATTGCTGATTTCCAATATCTTTCAAGGTGTCCATATAAGCATCACAAATCAACTGCAAATCGTCCAGGCTATTTTCATATACTTTTTGGTTATTGAGCAAGTCTTTGTAAAGGGCTACATATTTTTTTTGTTCGTCAATATTTGGGATTGGAATTTCAATATCGCTAAATCGTTCCCATTCCAAACTTGCTCTAACACTACTATCACTAATAAACCAACCGTATCTGTCTGATTCTGACCGTTGAAACCACATCATCATATATTCAGGAATTAATTCGTTTTCATCTTTGCTTTCAATTACCAAATAAGCAGGTGAAATAATTGCAGGTTCATCATTAGTATAAAGTGCAAGTCGAATTGTTTCATCTCTGCCAACTTGCATCGCTGAATACGCAAATTGTCCTTTTTCAATCACTTTATATTTTGACAAATCCGTTCCTGAAACATTGGCAACAGAAGGCATAAAGTTTTTGGTTATATTAATTCCCAAAAGATTAGTAACCGCTAAATCTTTATTTCGCTTATCCACCAACTGTATGTAATCGTCCAATCGCTTATAGCTCATAGCCCAATACCTTAAAAGCGTTAATCAACTGGTTTTGTGAGTCCTTTTCTTCTTGCAAAAGCGTTCTGAAATCTTTTTGGATACGCTTCATTTCGGTATCAAAATCAATTCCGCTATCTTTATCTATAAACTCAATGTATTTACTTGGTACAAGCGAAAAGTCATTGGCTTTTATCTCTTCAAAACTGGCAGATTTACAAAACTCAGGAATATCTTTATAGGTGGTTTTAAAACTGGTTTGTTGCCAGTTGTGATAATTTAAGGCTACTTTTTCAATATCTTCTTCGGTTAGTTGCACATATTTTTTTTCGTATTCGCTACCCCAACGCCTTAAATCCATAAACAAGATTTCTTGCTCACGGTTACGGTAGTTTTTGTCTGTGTTGTTTATGTGGGCAGTTCGTTCTTTTTTGTTTTTGTTGAGAATCCAAAGTGTTACACTGATGTCAGTAGTGTAAAAGGTGTTTCTTGGGATAATAATAATCGCTTCAAGCAAATTATTTTCAATCAGTTTTCTACGGATTTTATATTCTTCACCGCCACCCGATAATGCACCGTTGGCAAGAATAAAACCTGCAACCCCATTCTCAGACAGTTTGGACACCATATTGAGAATCCAGCCATAATTGGCATTGCTTTTTGGTGGTACTTCATAACCCATCCATCTTGGGTCATCTAATAATTCGTTTTCGCCTCGCCAATCCTTTAAGTTAAAAGGCGGGTTAGCCATGATGTAATCGGCTTTCAGGTCTTTGTGTTGGTCGTTGGCAAAAGTATCTGCGTGTTTTTCGCCAAGATTTGCTGAAATGCCCCGAATAGCCAAATTCATTTTTGCCAATTTATAAGTGGTTGGCGTGTTTTCTTGCCCGTAAATGGACACTTCTTTTTTTGTTCCTTGGTGGTTTTCAATAAACTTAATGGATTGCACAAACATGCCGCCTGTTCCACAACAAGGGTCATAAATAATACCTTTGTAGGGTTCTATTAGTTCGGCAATAAGATTTACAATTGTTTTGGGCGTGTAGAATTCGCCTTTACCTTTTCCGCTACTTTCCTTTAATGCGAATTTACCTAAAAAATATTCATAAACACGCCCAATAATATCCTGTCCATTGTCTTTGAGGGTGTCAATATCATTAATGGTGTCTAATAATGAAGCCAGTTTTATTTTATCTAAGGCAAGCCGAGAAAAGTAATTATCAGGCAACGCACCCTTTAAGGAAGGGTTGTCTTTCTCTATCGTGTTAAGAGCAGTATCAATTTTTAGGGCAATATCATTTTGCTTGGCATTTTTAATGATATAACTCCAACGAGAAATATCTTCCAGAAAGAAGACATTTTTCATTGTGTAGAAATCCTTCATTTCTACATATTTTTCTTTCCCATCCTCGACAAGCTCTTTTTTTCGCTGTTCAAACTTATCACTGGCAAATTTCAGGAAAATAAGCCCCAAAACAACATGCTTATATTCAGCAGGTTCAACTGAGCCTCTTAATTTATCGCACGACTGCCAAAGGGTTTCCTCTATGGATTTTTCTTTTGTATTGTTTTTCTTTGCCATTGATACCTGTTATTTCCTTTCAGTTATTTGTGTGTTTCGTTTGATTGCCTTTGATGTATAATCGCGGTGCTGACCGGCACCGTGGGCTTTACAAGCAAGCGCAGCTCGATTGTAAAGTTCGCGGTGACCGGTCGAGCACCTTGTTCTGGCGCGGAGCGACGGAACAAGATGCTCGACGAAGTCAGCACCGCGATTCTCGGCGGCGAAGCCGCCG
>CAZADB010000032.1:0-6224 GCA_964483835.1 uncultured Candidatus Saccharibacteria bacterium | reverse complement strand
CTAAACCAATCTTGCACAAGTGTTTAGACACTTTCTCATAGCTACGCCTGGCAAAGACGACTGACCGCATTATGTCTTTGCGAACGAAGTGAAGCAATCCAGAAAGAGCATAGTTTCGTTATCCAGAGTATCGCAGGTATTTATACATTCTATTAAAAACTTCTAATTTATTGATATATGTGGTACATTTTTATAATCAATGTTTAGCACTTCGGCGAATTGTGGTTAAGAATTAAGGTTGCAATTTTTCACACGATGATTTGTTTTTTTGAAAACTGCTCTGATGTGTTTATTACATTATTTATAAAATAAGATATTTTTTTTGAAAAAACAAAGAAAGAAATTTATTCCCAAAAACCGAACACGTATTAATGATGCTATTTATGCAAAAGAATTACGGGTTGTTGGTGTTTCGGGTGAAAATCTTGGAGTCCTTTCGTTAGCAGAAGCTATCAATGCAGCATCTGACGCAAGACTGGATCTTATTGAAATCTCTCCAAATGCAAAACCTCCAGTAGCTAAAATTATGGACTTTGGCTTGTATCGATATGAAACAAAGCGTAAGGCTAGCGAAATAAAAGCTAAGGCACATGTCACTGAGACAAAAAATGTTCAAGTGAAAATAGGGACAGGCGAACACGATCAAGAGTTTAAGGCTAAAAGAGCAGCACAATGGCTTAATGAAGGTCATCGTGTAAAGGTGGATTTATTCTTATGGGGTAGGTATAAATATATGGAACCTGCTTTTCTAAAAGAGCGTTTAGAACGATTTTTGAAAATTATACCAGCAGATTATAAACTAGCGGACGTGCTACGGAAAAGTCCCAAAGGCTTTACTTGCACAATAGAACGTGTTGGAAAAAGTATAAAAGGTCCAAAAATTATTAACGGAGAGACGGAAGAAGTTGAAGCGAGTGAAAAGAAAACCAAGAAAAAAGAAGTGTCAAAATCAAAAAAGAAGTCACTGGATGAGTTATTAAATATTGAAGGAGGTGTTATTTAAGCAAGGACTTAATTTCTACGTGTTGCAATTATTTCTTGAACTTAGGAGCCAATGTATTGCTTTTCGCACTTATTATGTTAACGTAAAGAATGTTTTAGAGGGTATTTTCTTAATTTAATCAAAGTTTATTATGAACACAACAACATCAGGAATATTAGTTTCTCCAGTGAATATGGATGACAGGAAATCAATCGGTATTAAATCTGGCGATACTGTCAGAGTTCATCAAAGAATACAAGACAAAGCAAAGACACGAATTCAGATTTTTGAAGGAATTGTTCTTGCGAGAAAGCATGGTAATGAACCAGGAGCTACATTTACTGTACGTAAAGTAACAAGTGGTGTGGGAGTTGAGAAAATTTTTCCTCTTTATTCTCCAAATATAGATAAGATTGAAATTGTAAAACGATCAAAGGTGCGACGAGCAAAATTATACTTTATACGAGATAAGGTAGCTCGAGAAATTCGACGACAAATGCGTAAGATGCGTTTGGTGTCTATGTCAACTGAATCTGTAGTAGAGTTAAAACAAAAAGAATCTGAAGCAGATTCGAAAGTAAACATAAATTCTACAGAAGAAGAATCAAGCACGGACAATACTGCATCAGACAAATCTCCTGAAAATGACGACAATAGACCTACTTCCTGATTAGTTTCAGAGTATTTTTTCCAAAATTTTGTGTAAAATGTAAGGTGAAGAAAGGGATCACACATAAAAGAGACACTACACTCTAATATTCAAAAACCCCTATCATACGATTAATCGTATGATAGGGGTTGGGGTTTTAATTTAGGAATGTGAGGTGGTGTATAGTATTGTTGAATTTTACGAGACAATCTTGCCCTGTAGTTTCTTGCATAGTATAGGGGTTTTAAACAAAATGTCGTGGAATAGACGCAAATTATTATATGGGAGAAGGTCTAATAGAAATCATAGATTTGATTGCTTACGTATAATCTGTATGGTACTATCTCGTGTGTTACGCAACAGTTATGTTGAATACAGATGTATTTCGATGTACTGCATGAGCAGTACTTGCAATAATAAAATATACAACAGGGCAATATATCGCAGTTTAGCGTCATATATGTCAAGAAAAGCTTTGTTGAACACTCCAGACAAATCTAAGCTGTCGAATAAGGCTCGTGTGATGAACTGTACTCATTACCTCGATGTATCCCTATAACTAGTTTATTAATTAATCAAGACAGTCTGGTTTAATAAAATTATGTCAATAGAAAATAACACAAATATTATAGAACGTTTGTTTAAGGCAGGCGCTCATTTTGGTTTTAGTAAAAGCCGACGTCATCCGTCCGTAGTGCCATTTCTTTTTGGTTCTAAGGGTGGTACTGATATTTTTGATCTAGAAATCACATCAGAGAAAATTGATTCTGCTAAAAAAATTCTTGCTGATGCAGGGGAAAACGGAAAAAAAGTTTTGTTTGTAGGTACAAAAGAAGAAGTTTCTAAACTTGTTCAAAATGTAGCAGAGAATATTGAAATGCCTTTCGTAGTAAATAGATGGATTGGTGGAATGATGACAAACTATTCTGAGATACAAAAACGCATCAGTCGATTAAAGGTGCTTGATGCAGAAAAAGAATCCGGAGAACTGGAAAGAAAATATACAAAAAAAGAGCGAGTTATGATAGGAAGAGAGGTTGATAAATTAAAATTTAATTTCGAAGGAATTAAGGATATAGATGGAAAGCCAGCACTTATGGTAGTGGTTGATCCTAGACATAATTTTATCGCAGTGCAAGAAGCCAATGACATGAAAATTCCTGTTATTGCTGTTATGAGTTCCGATTGTGACGCCACAAAAGTGCAAACATCAATTATGGTAAATGATGCTCTAACATCAAGTGTGGAGCTTGTGTTAACAGAATTATCTAATGCATACAAAGAAGGACGTGCAAAATATGTCGCTCCGCCAGAAAAATCCTCTCGTCCAATTAGAGGGGCTGATGGAAGACGGGTTAGTACACAACGCACTTTTGACAAGCGGTAGTTTTAAGTGAGGTGTAAATAGATTACATTTTCTCACTGTTTATTTGAAATTAATATAATTTATATGGAAATCACGTCACAAATGATTAAAGACTTGCGAGCAAAAACAGGAATATCCGTTATGCAGTGTAAAAAATCTTTAGAAGAGGCAGAGGGAGACATGGAAAAGGCTGTAATTATTCTCAAGAAAAAGCGAAGCGAAGCTGCAGATAAGAAAGCAGACAGAACAATCGGAGCAGGAGTAGTTGGGTATTATATGCATAACACAAACGAAGTGGCATCATTAGTTCTTTTATCATGTGAAACTGATTTTGTGTCCAAAAATAATGAATTTGTCTCATTGGCGAATGATATTTCGATGCATGTGTCAGCCATGGATCCAAAATATATCACAAAAGATGAGTTAGATTCGTCCATTATTGAAAAAGCAAAAACGGTATTTTCACAAGAGGTAAACAGAAAGCCAAAAGAAATGCAAGAAAAAATTATGGAAGGAAAACTCGCGAGCTATTTTAAGGATCAAATCTTACTCGAACAGCCCTTTGTTAAGAACCCAGATATCACCATAGGAGAAATGGTGGAAGGAGCAATACAGAAATTTGGAGAAAAAGTTGTTGTGTCACAAATTTCAAGAGTGTCGGTAAAATAGATTTATTTTTCAATCATGCAAACTTCAATCATATTTCTATTAGTTAGTTCAATGATGCTTGTAATTGTTTCTACAATTTTTGTGTTAGAGGACTCGTCTAATGGGAGGATAGTATTTTTGAAAAAAATACGCTTCAGTTTTAATAACTTTGTGTCAAAGGATGTATTTAGATTTCGTAGCGTTAGAATTTTTAGTAAGACAGGCGTTGTTCGATTGATGTTATATTATGTTATTCATACTATTTTGCGAAATATTTTAATTCTAATTAACAATCTTAAAAAAGGAATAGAAGTTTTACTGCTTCGTAATAAACAAGTGGTCAAAAAAATTCGTTCAAATGTGGAAAAAACACATTTAGATAAAATATCAGACCATAAGCAAGAAGTGGCACTTACCCAAGAGCAAAAGATCAAACTAAGATCAATTGACTAAATATAAACTAGTTGTTGTTGAAGTAAGTATATTAAGTAAATTGGTTAAACATTACTGTCACGGTATACTATGTTTACATGAAATACATAGTGGGCTTAGGAAATAAAGGAGCAGAATACGAAAATACTCGACATAATGCTGGCTGGGCTTTTTTGGATTACTTTGTTGGAAAAACAGGCTTCCCTAATCCTTTTAAGTCCAGTAAATATTCTGGCAGAGTATCAGAGGGGGTATTTGAAAATAAGGAAGTAATACTTTTGTACCCCGATACATTTATGAACAAGTCAGGAAGTGCTGTAAGTAAACTCGTAACAAAAGGAAAAGAAGCAGATTTGATTGTTGTTTATGATGATATTGATATACCAGTTGGAGAAATTAAGGTATCGTTTGGAAAAGGAGACGGAGGTCATAATGGTATTAAATCCATTATAAACACTCTTGGAACAAAGAATTTTGCTCGAATTCGTATTGGTATTGCATCAAAAAGTTTTTTTGGTAAAACAAAACGTCCAACAGGTTTCAAGCTTACTAAACACGTTTTGGGCAATTTTAGTAATCGTGATCATAATAAGTTATTAACGGGATTAGAAAAGACACAAGAAGCCATGGAGTTGATTATCCAAAAGGGAGTTGAGAAAGCAATGAATCAGATAAACTGACATATTTTGTAGGTTAGTCAGACTAACTACATCACACAATCAAGTGCATGTGCCTAGAATATTAAATAGTATAGTATAATGTCCATTACATTTTCTAGTGTATGAAAAATATATACAAAATAATCTACGCGGTGTTTCTGATGGGTGTTTTTTTTACCCCAGCGTTACTTTCTGCTCAAGAGGTGCATAATAGCTATCAAGGCACTTTTCATGGAGAAGTATTGGAAATAATTAGTGACACAATGAGAGAAATCCCAGGTACCGATACCTATCACTTATTTCAAACTATTCGTGCCGAAGTTCTCGACGGATCAAAGAAAGGTGAAATTATAATAATCGAAAATGATTATTTGCAATTAGAAGAGGGTGATAGATTTTATTTCAAACATAGTATTTTTATTGATGGCACAGAGTTGTACGGGATTATTAATATAGACAGAAAAGGTTCGTTAATGATGTTGGGCCTATTTTTTGTATTTATTGTAGTTTTATTTGGTGGATGGAAGGGTGCTCGCTCATTACTTTCTCTTGCGGGCAGTCTATTAGCGATTTTCTTTATTCTTCTTCCAGGGCTTATACACGGCTGGAATCCTTTGGTTGCAAGTATATTAGTTGCTTCGGGTATTTTATTCGTAGCTATATTTGTCACGCATGGATTTAATCGCGAGTCACTTGTCGCGTATTCAGGAACAATGTTAGCTGTTTTGTTTACTGGAGTTTTGGCAATTATAGCTGTACATACCAATGATTTATCAGGATTTGCGGAAGAAGCAGCGGTCGCTTTAAATTTTACTACTAGAGGAGCTTTGGATTTGACTGCGTTACTTATTGGGGCAATCATTATTGGGGTACTTGGGGTGTTAGACGATATTGCTGTTACTCAAGCTGCGGTTGTGACTGAATTGTATAATAGCAATCCTGAAATAACCAGAAGAGAAGTGTATATGCGGGCTATGCGAGTTGGGCGTTCTCATACAGGATCTTTAATGAATACATTGGTATTGGCGTATACTGGTGCCGCGCTGCCAATTTTGCTTCTCACTTACATGTCGCCGGCGGGCATAGGTGCTACAATAAATTCTGAAGTATTTGCAACTGAGATTGTTAGAACCATTGTTGGAAGTATTGGTTTGATTGTTACTGTCCCCATCGTTACTTTGTTAGCCGTTTTCTTTTTAAAGGGATACAAACCCAAACACGAACGACACGTCCACCTTCATTAATATATTTAGGTTGAATGGTTTGTTGGGGATGGTATTAGTCAGACTAACCTAAATATTAATCTGCCAAACTGTCCTGCCCGAGTCAGTCAAAGCCACCTAGTGTCGGCTTCCTTTGTGCCTCGGGAGGGGGTCGAACCCTCATGCTGTAAAGCATACGATTTTGAGTCGTACGTGTATACCAATTCCACCACCGAGACAAATGTAATTAAGAGTGTAGCAGAAAAGTGACAATTTATAAATACCT
>CAZADB010000031.1:0-6236 GCA_964483835.1 uncultured Candidatus Saccharibacteria bacterium | reverse complement strand
GACATCGTCAGAAGTATTCTCGGATAGAAATTACATCGGTATAAGATGTGGTTTCCTTATCGAGGAACTTTTTGGTACTGATTGTTGCTAGATGTGATAAGCCCTTTCATTTCAAGTTGCATTAATATAACGTTTGCTTCGCTGGCGGGTAGTTGTAGATGTCTGATGAGTGAATCAGTTTGCATTGGTTCTTGTAATATTTGCAGTATTTTTTGTTCATGTGGAGTGAGTGTTTTTTCGTCCACAAAAATCTTCACTTTTTGTGGACGGCTGTCAGGGCAAAAACCCAGCATATATAAAATATCATTACTGTTGGTGACAGGAGTTGCTCCTAGTTTTAAGAACTGATGAGTGCCGGCACTGTTTCCAGAAAAAATATTTCCAGGCACCACCAGTAAGTTTCGGTTGTAGTCGGTTGCCATTCGTGCGGTAATCAATGTGCCGGACTTTTCGGTTGCCTCAATAAGAAGTGTGGCATGTGATATGCCAGCCATTATACGATTGCGTTGAGTAAACGACCATTTAGTTGCTCTAAATGATGGTTCAAATTCAGAAAGCAGACCACCACCACCTTCAAGTATTTGTCTTGCTAAGCCTTTGTGACGAGAGGGGTATATCACTTCGTCTGATATTCCACTACCAGGAATCGACAGTGTGTATAGCCCGTGTTGTAATGCTGATGCGTGAGCCAGTGAATCTATTCCAAGAGCCAGCCCAGATACAATTCCAACGTTAAAACCCTGAAGACCTTTAATTAAATATTCGACAACCTGTTTACCATATGTTGAATATTTACGTGACCCCACTATTGATAATAATTTCATATCATCAGAAGGAAGCTTTCCTCTGTAATTTAATAATTTAGGAACATTAGGAATTTCTTTTAGTAATGGTGGAAATTCCTGATGACTTAATTCTATGATACCAAAAGACATGTGTTTAATATTAACATGCAAAAAAATCTTATTATTTTCTAACATTGGTTAAAGGACTCGTAATAGACAAAAATAAACAGTTATCCAAATCACTCTGTATAATAAGTTGATAGGGTTTAGATATGAGGGTAGAGCCATGTACAGTTGCATATGATTATCTAGAGTGGCGCTATTGTATTTATGTCAAATCGTGGTATTATTTTGTTCTTATGTCAATTAATATAAATCATATAGGATCACACTATGACGTGATTGTTATTGGCGGAGGTCCGTCTGGAATGATGGCTGCTGGACGTGCTGCTGAAAGCGGTAAGAGAGTTTTATTGATTGAAAAAAACAAACAGCTTGGACAAAAATTAGACACCACTGGCGGCGGCAGGTGTAATATTTTTAATGCTGAAGAAGACGTGCGAAAGCTTGCTGCTCATTATGGTGATGCGGCAAAATACTTACATTCTGCATTTGCACAGCACAATATGCATGATTCTAGAGTTTTTTTTGAAAGCAGAGGGGTGCCTATTGTTGTGGAAGCGAGAAAGCGTGCATTTCCTAAATCACAACTTGCTACAGATATTACGAACACCATGCGAACATATGTAACAGGCAACGGTGTGACTTTACGTCTTGGCGTGCGTGTGAAAGGATTTATCACAAACCACAAGGGTGAAATATTAGGAATAACCACAAACAAAGAATCTTTCGCAGCGGATTCGTTTATCCTTGCCACTGGAGGGTCATCTAGTCCGAAAACTGGAGCGTCTAGTCAAGGCGTGAGCTGGCTTTCTGATTTAGGGCATACTGTCCATGATGCTAATCCAAATATTGTTCCATTGAAAGTTGAGGATAAGTGGGTTCACAAACTCTCTGGCACAACTCTTTCATTTATGAAAATTACATTCGGGTCAAATCTTACTAAGGCACAAGGTAAGTTTTTAAAAACAGGGAAGATACTATTCACGCATTTTGGGTTGTCAGGACCTCTTATTCTCAATTCATCATTTGAAGTAAAAAAACTGCTTCTAGGTGGAAATGTAGAAGCTGAGATTGACATGTATCCCGATACTAATATTGGAACATTACGAAATAGAGTTCTAGAGACATTTAATATAAACAAAAACAAAGAATTACGAAGCGTTTTTAAGGAATTTGTTCCGAACGGAATGTCAGATGCTGTTGCTTCACAATTTGATGAAGAATTGCAACATACTCGTGTGCATAGTATTGAAAAAGAAGTAAGACTTGAGCTTGTTGACCGGTTGAAAGCAATGCCGTTGAGTATCACAGGAACGATGGGTCTTGACAGAGCAGTTGTCTCCGATGGCGGGGTAGACATGTCCGAAGTAGATACAAAAACCATGCGCTCTAAAAAAGTATCTAATTTATATTTTACTGGTGATGTACTGCACATAAATAGACCATCAGGCGGGTTTTCTCTTCAATTATGTTGGACTACTGGATACGTAGCGGGGAAAAATGCGTAGACAAATAGTGCTGTATCCTACAGAAACTATATGTACTTATGTGTAGGACTGATACACTGTATGTATGTTAAATAATGAAAAATTATATCAAATTGCTGAAGCTATCATGTCCCCAAAGAAAGGTATTTTGGCAGCAGACCAAAGTCCAAACACAATAAATAAACAGTTAGGATCTCTTAATATTCCAACTACGGCAGAAGTGCGACGTAAGTATCGCCAACTTTTGTTTACCGCACAAGGTATAGAAAAGTATGTAACAGGCATCATTGTTCACGATGGGACTATTCGTAATCATGACGACGATGGAACTCTTTTCCCAGATATCTTTATTGCAAAAGGTATTATTCCAATTATTAAGGTGGATACAGGAACAGTCCCACATCACGGATTTGACGGGGAAGTAGTAACGCAAGGAGTTGACGGACTTCAAAACAGACTACAAGAATACTACGATATGGGAGCCAGAGCCGCGAAGTTTCGTGTGGTGTTTAATATATCTGATACAACACCATCAGAACAAAATATCTCTTTCAACTGCACGACACTTTCACGATACGCACAACTTTGTCATGAGGTGGGTATTGTTCCTATCGTGGAGCCAGAAGTTATTTACAATGGTTCACATTCATTACAGCGTGCCAAGAGCGTTACAATTACTGTTCTTAAAAAATTATTTGAGACACTTGAATGGAATAAGGTTGACTTACGGGCTGTAATTTTGAAATCAAGCATGGTGCTTGCAGGGAGCGAGTTTGAAGAACAAACATCGCCTCAGGAAGTTGCAAAAGCAACAATACAAACATTTAGAAATTCAGTGCCAGACAGTGTGCCTGGGATTGTTTTTCTTTCAGGCGGACAATCTCCTCAACGTGCGACAGAGAATCTAGATGCTATTTCCAAGCTGGAATTACAAGAAGACAATCTACCTTGGAAATTTTCATTTTCATTTTCACGAGCAATTGAACAACCAGTGCAAAGTGCATGGTTAGGGCACGACGACAATATAAAATTAGCTCAAGAGGTTCTATTAAAACGACTGAATTTAAATTCAATAGCAGATCAAGGAAAATATGCTGCAAACATGGAATAACCCAAAAGCAGTCTGACTGCTCTTGGTGATTTATTGCTAGGTTTTATCTGGGATTGTGTTTGAGATTATTTGTAACAACTGGTACAATAAAAGAACTGAATGATGAATACTAGCTTCACTTTAGTACGTTATTCTATGTTAGTATGTGTAATATATAAATTTAATATAATAAATTCTCTATGAATAAACTTAAAATCTTTATTATTGTTGGTCTGGTGATTGCATTGATTGTTGTTGTGTACGTTTTGTTTCAGCTAAAGCAAATCGTTATATCAACAGCGGGTAATGTTATGGAGTCTGTGCAAGCAGAATTAGCTAATATACCAGAGCCAGATGTGCCTGTTGTAGCATTAGAAGATACTGTGACAGTGCCAGCAGACGGTACTATTCCAACAGATGAAGCAGCTCAAATCACACCCGAGGCATCATTAACCCCAATTGCAGATGCGTTACCTGCAGAAGGAATCACCGTAGCTGCCGCAGGTGTTACACCAGCACAAAAAGAATTTGCTCAAACATTAGGAATTGATTTGACAGCTATTTCCATTACTCCAGTAATGGTCGGGTGTGCAGAAACAAAAATTGGAACAGACCGACTGACAGTTATTATGGGTGGTGCAATTCCTACCTTTGGTGAAGGTGTGTCGTTTATTAAATGTATTCAATAACATTGCTTAATCTAGTTTTGAGTTAGAAATATGAAATACATAGGATTTATTACATTACTATTTTTTTTAATAGTACCATCACTCACGAATGCAGAAACAGTTCTAAGGACCGGTGCAAATATTTATATTGAATCTGGGCACGTTATTGAAGGAGATTATTATGTATCAGTTGCTCCGTTTGGCACAACAGTAATGTCCGGAACAGTTAAAGGAGACATGTATGCAGTAGGTGCTTCTGTGACCGTAAACGGAGAAGTTGAGTATGATCTCACAATTTTATCAGGAAAGGCAGGTATTCATGCACCCGTGCTTGACGATGTTCGTGTTTTTGCTGGCGAGGTTATTATTGCCGATTATGTTGGTGGAGATGTGTTTATTATGGCTAATTCACTAACTATCTTATCTACAGCAACTATTTCTGGAGATGTTTTCTTTTTTGGAGAAAATTTGTCAATTGAAGGCGATGTGAATGGGTCTGTGTTAGGGAGTGCTATAAATATACTCATTGATTCTACTATAGGGAATGATATTGATGTAACGGCGGTAAGAGAATTGACTATTGCAGATTCGGCAGTTATTCAAGGCTCGGTAAGATATATTAGCTTATCTTACATGACACGCGCTCAGGGCTCTGTGATTTATGGCGATATACAAAAGATTGCATATGGAGCAACCACTGTGCGTGAACAGATATATGACACATTATCTGGGGTGTTTATGCTGTTGTTTTCGTTATTGTGTGTGTATCTTATTGCCAGACGTGAAATTACACTGGTTGTGGAATCAGTAGATCAGAATGTCTTGAAAAATTTCTTGATTGGAATTATAGTACTTCTACTAGGATTTCTCGCGTCTATATTGTTAATGGTTACAGTTCTCGGTTTGTTTGTTGGGATTGTAATGATGACTGTTGTTATTCTGTTGTTTGTACTTGGCTTAATTTTATCAAGTGCTATTTTAGGAGCATTTATATTGAAGCTGTTTAAAAAGAAACCAGAAGTTACCCTTATATCAATTCTTGTTGGTACTGTTGTATTAAATATATTACTTCTAGTTCCGCTTGCTGGAATTCCTGTATTGTTTATTCTACTGACGGTCGTAGTTGGGGCACTCTCTCAAAGAATATATAGAGTAATTACGTCCAATCATGACACCTTACAAAAAAAAGACGAGAATACAGAGAGTGAATAAGATGAATAGAATTTTACTGGATTTGTATCCAGTTGCAAAAATTGCACTTAATTATAAGTCGGATTTTGAATGTATGATAGCTGTTCAGCTATCAGCACAGTGCACTGACGAACGTGTCAACATTGTTACAGAAAAATTATTTCAAAAATATAAAACTGTAAATGATTATGCAAGTGCTTCGCAACTAGAAATGGAACAAGATGTGTATCAAACAGGTTTTTACAGAAATAAAGCAAAAAATATAATCGCGTCTGCAAAAATAGTAAATAGTAAATTTGAAGGACATCTTCCAAGAACTTTGACGCAAATGATTACTGTCCCTGGTGTAGCTAGAAAAACAGCAAACGTGGTTCTGTCCACACTCTACGGTGTTACTGAAGGAATTGCTGTAGATACTCATGTTCGCAGATTTGTTATACGTTTTGATTTATCTGATCATACAGATCCAATACGTATCGAACGGGATTTAATGAATATTATGACTCAAGAACTTTGGTGGGGATTTAATCATCGCTTGGTTAATTATGGACGTGATTATTGTAATGCCTACAAACACGATTGCTCCAGTCACCCCCTAACCAAAACATATCCAAAAGCAAATAACATCTGGCCTAAAGCAAGATAGTCACAACATACAAAAACCCCCCCCATGTTTCGTCTACCGCCTTTGCCAGCGGAGTGTGAACAAGTGTCTAAACACTTGTGCAAGTGGTTGTCGATACTTTTTCGAAGAAAAATATCATACAACCTGAACAGTTCCAGTGTGGTGAGAAAGTGCGTAGGCACTTTCGCAAGTGGTTGTCGATACTTTTTCGTAGAAAAATATCATACAACCTGAACAGTTCCAGTGTGGTGAGAAAGTGCGTAGGCA
>CAZADB010000030.1:0-6400 GCA_964483835.1 uncultured Candidatus Saccharibacteria bacterium | reverse complement strand
GACTACTGTAAAACAGGATTATGGTTTTATTACTGTTGGAGCGTTTTTGGGGATGGTATAACCTAATTCTGGTATTTTGGTGTGGTCTAAGTTGTAAAATTGCGTGATTTTTACTATCTAGACTCGTAGCTGGCTTTGATGAACGCTGTGAAAAGAGGATGTGGATCCAGCGGTCGTGCTTGTAGTTCTGGATGATATTGTACTCCTACGAAAAACGGGTGAACATCAAACGATAGCTCCATAACCTCCATCAATCGACCGTCGGGTGACTTTCCTGAAAAAACAAGTCCTGCGTCTTCTAGCTCCATAACGTATGAAGGGTTAACTTCATAGCGGTGTCGGTGTCGTTCGAGTATTTCGGTTTTTTTATATGATTTTTGTGCTATTGAACCTTTTTTCAAAATTGCAGGATACTGCCCAAGACGCATCGACCCTCCCATATCACCATTGGCAATCTTTTCTTTTTGGTCTTCCATAACTCCTACGACAAGCTCTGTGGCTTTATTATTTATTTCTTCAGTACTGGCATTTTTCTTCTTTAAGACATTTTGTGCAAACTCAAGCACGGCAAGTTGCATACCGTAACAAATACCCAAGTACGGAATACTGTTCTTTCGCACATACTCAATGACCTTCATCTTTCCTTCAATTCCCGTCTTTCCAAAACCTCCAGGCACAAGCACGCCGTCGTATGTCTTAAGATTACGTAACTTTTTTTCATCGGTGAAGTCTTGAGATGATAAATAGGTAATCTCTGGCTGAAGTCCCAGTTTGTATGATGAATATTTAATGGCTTCAAGCACCGAAATATACACATCAGAAAGCACAAAGTCTCCCGAGCTGAAGTATTTCCCAATCACTGCAATTTTCACTATGTCTTTAGTATTTTTTGACTTAGAGACAAATCTCTTCCAGTCTGCAAGATTTGATTTTTGAGAACATTTCAATCCAAGCAAGTCACACAGTCGTTGAGAAAGATTTTCCTTTTCAAAATTAAGTGGAATATCGTAAATACTCTCTATATCTGGTGCTGAAATTACGTTTTCCACTTTTACATTACAAAACTTCGCAATCTTTTCTTTTCGTTTTTGATCTACTGACACGGATGCTCTAGCGAGAATCATATCCGCAAACACTCCTGAGCTATTTAGCATCCTAACGGCGTGTTGTGTGGGTTTGGTTTTCATCTCACCGACACTCCCTGGTACCGGCAAATAGCTCACCATCACTGTTGCCACATCTGCTGGAGATTCAGTTTTCATCATTCGGATTGCTTCAATAAATAAAATACTCTCATACTCGCCGACAGTCCCTCCTACTTCAATCATTACAACGTCCGCTTTTGCAAGCTCTCCTGCTTTTTTAATACGCGAAATAGCTTCCAAAGGAATGTCTGGAACCACCTGTACGTTACGTCCACCATATCCAAGATTACGCTCTTTAGCAATAACTGCTTGATAGACACTGCCGGTGGTCATGTAATTCATGGAAGGGATGTCAATATTCAAAAAACGTTCATAGTTACCCATGTCTTGGTCGGTTTCAAGCCCATCTTTTAATACAAAACACTCTCCGTGTTCTGTAGGGTTCATTGTGCCTGCGTCCACATTTACATATGGGTCAATCTTTACGGCAGTCACGGCAAGTCCGCGCGCTTGTAGAATTTTTGCAATAGACGACGTGGCAACACCCTTGCCTACGCCACTCATAACACCGCCCACTACAAAGATATATTTAGTATTTATTCGTTTCTTGTTAATAATCTGCTCCTTTTTTCTTTTCTGTTTCATGTTTAGTTCAGTAATTATGTATATTTAGAAAATTGTATAATTACACTCGTAAATATCTAGAAACTGCCAGAGCACTTGATATAAACCCCATAATCACTCCCGACCCAACCAAAATCATAAAAATATTCCCAAAATCTTTAACAAAATAGTTGAATAAATTAAACTGGAAAAATGCCTCTGTTCCTGGTCCAATCCATAATATTAAAGGATACAAAATTAAAAGCGAAAGTAGTCCAGCAATAAGTCCGTACATAATCCCCTGTATCATAAACGGACCGCGTATAAATGTATTACTGGCACCCACAAGACGCATAACTGAAATCTCATCTCGATTTGTATACACAGTCAAACGAACTGTATTGTAGGTAATAAGTATAGAAGCTGTAACCAACATAATCATGATAATAAATGTTATATTCTCAACTGTCTTAATGATAGACGTTAATGTGTTTATTGCTTCTTGATTTCTTTGGAAGTTAATTTCATCAATCAAAGGTTGTTGGGGGCTTTCAATTGCCTTTTGATCATCAAGAAAAGAAGCAATGCTTTCATATTGTGCAATGTCATTTGCGGTAATAGCCAACGATGCCCCAAGAGGATTTTTACCAAGCTCTTCTAATCCTCTCATGATTGTCTCATCATCTTTATGTAATTCTGTAAAGGAAGTCAGGGCATCTTCTCGTGATGTAAATATAACTTGAGACACATCTGGCAATGCTTCAAGAGACGTTTGTAATAAATCAATATCAATTTGACTTGCAGTAGTGACAAAATATACATTAATGTCTACTTTCTCTTGAATATGTTCCAAAGAAACCCCCAAAAGGACATTCAGCATCATAGTAGACCCAATAACAAACAATGCAATTGTCATTACAAAAATAGCTGAAATTGATACAAAAGAGTTTCGCCAAAATCCTACAAAACCTGCTCGAATTATTCTCTTGAATGATGTCCACATACTTATTTACTATTAATTATTAAACGAAAACTACAACCATCTAGTAAGATTTGGATTATATAGGAGTACGAGGATTTTATAGTTTTAGTATTATATATCATATATTTATTTTAAGTCATAAAAACGATGCTGATTTTAGTTTACAACAAGTATTTACCCTCATCATCATCTCTGACAATTCGACCGTTATCCATGGTAATAACTCTTCTTTCAAGTTCATCAATTACGCCTTTATTATGAGTGGTCATTATTACTGTTGTGCCCATTTCATTTATTTTACGGAGAATCTGCACTACTTCGTATGTTGCGATAGGGTCTAAATTACCTGTTGGCTCATCGGCAATGATAATATCTGGTTGATTTACAATTGCACGAGCTATTGCGACACGTTGTTTTTCTCCACCTGAGAGTTCTTTGGGGAAATTCCATATCTTATCTTCCAAATCAACCAGCGACAGTGCTTGGGGTACATTTTCTTCTATCTCCTCATCGGTGCGTCCATTTGCCTCCATGGCAAACGCCACATTTTCATACGCAGTCATGTGTGACATTAATTTGAAGTCTTGAAAAACAATGCCGATTTTACGTCGATATTTTGGTAATTTTGATATAGGGATTTTATGTATATCCAATGATTCAAAAAACACCTGTCCTTGGGTTGGCTTATCTTCTGCTATAAGCATTTTTAATAATGTTGTTTTTCCTGCTCCTGAATGCCCGACAATAGATACAAATTCTCGTGGAGAAACTTGAAAGGACACTTCCTCAAGAGCTACACCAGCTCCTTCTACATATGTCTTGGATACATTATCAAAATAAATCATAATTCAATTCCTCTATTCTACTAAAGTTCTTTCATCGTGTCCAAAATTTAGAAAGCATAACCTCGTTATAAAACAACGATGGATTGAAAACCTTCGGTTTTCAATCCAGAAAACCACACTATACACCTATATTTAACAACAAATGACGCATACATGCATGATAGGTCAATAATAAAATAATCCAAGCACAAGTTTAAAAAATGCAATAGACATCACCAGGTTAGTCTGACTAACTAATCTTGAGTTTATATGACGGAGTATTTATGCAACACAAAACTACGACACCGACTCGGCTTTGTCAATAAAATCTTGTATATCACCTCCAAGCACTTTATCTACCTGTGAAGTTGCTATATTTGTACGATGATCCTTCACCATCTGATATGGATGAAGCACATATGAACGAATCTGACTTCCCCATTCAATCTTTACTGTCTTTTCTATGGAAAGTCCCTGCATTTCTCTTTTATGTTGAACTTCAGTGAAAGTAAAAACTTTGCCTGCAAGAAGCTTCATGGCTTTCTCTCTGTTTTGCTTCTGGGAACGTTCGATTGACACACTCACTGATATATTTGTTGGCACATGCACAATACGCACTGCTGTCTCTCGTTTGTTTACATTCTGTCCGCCAGCTCCGCCGCTTCGCGCAAAACTTATTTCTAAATCATCTTCATTCAACTCCATCTCGCGTACATCATCTACCTTCGGAGACACCTCCACAAGAACAAAGGACGTCTGACGCTTGCTGGCACTGTTAAATGGCGATATTCGTACAAGACGGTGCACTCCTGATTCATTTTGCAAAATTCCATATGCACCTTTGCCTTCTATTTCAAATACAATATTACGATATCCGTTTAGATTATTGGTGTTAGAATCCAATATCGTCACTCCCCAACCTTTGCTTTGTGCATATTTTTGATACATTTCTACAAGCATTCGAGCGAAGTCTTCTGCATCATCACCTCCCGCTCCTGCCACAATGGTAATCACTGCATTGTTGCGGTCATACTTTCTCTTACCTTCTTTATCATCTTTCAATTCTTGAAGCTCCTTAATCATCGACTGTGCCTTACCCGAATCATTCCAAAAATCAGACTGCAACTGTGCAGCTTCAATTTCTTCAATTCGTTTTTGGATGTCTGTAGTTTCAACCATATATTACCCATCTTCCTTTATGAGATTTTGAATATTAACAATATATTCAATTAGAGTTTTAATTTCTTCTTGAATCAATTTTGTTTCCTTTTCCCACTTATCTTTACTTACCGCAAATATTTCTTTTGTTTTTTCTGTGTCAGAATATTCTACTACTGCAGAATCAACATCTTTGACAGCTTTTTCTAATACATTTTTACGTATATTACATAAAGAAAGATAGAGCTTCTTGCAGATTACTTTTTTCAATCTGTTCATCAATTACTTCCAATGTAATATCTTGCCACCCTGGCTGTTCTAGTTGTGAATGAAATGATTCCATAATATGGTTTATATTTTAAGAATATAAAAATTTGTATCCTTTTTTGTATACCCTCGTTTTTTATACATACCCTGCACCGAGTCTCGCGAGCAAGTAAGTTCCATTCGTTCACATCCCCATGCTTTGGCCTTTGTTTCTAAATTGTCCATAATCACACGAAACAGCCCTTGTCCACGTGCATCAGGGTGCACTACGATATTGTTTACATAACCAATGACCCGAGCTGGATTCATTATTTTACTCACAAGTCCCATGCCAACCAATTGTTTCTCATCACTAAATACGCCTATAAAATACCCATGAGAATCCGTCGCAGTGTCAATAAAATTCTGCGTGTCAATTGATTCCTTTGATGTAACCAAATATGACTGCAATTGGATACAAGAATTTAAATATTGTTCGATATTGCATGATGTTAATTCAATGATTTTCATAGTAATAGTATACCAAAATTAAGATTTTTATTCTTTTATGGTAGGATACTTCTGTTAAAGATGCCATCTTAGCTCAGTTGGTAGAGCGCACCCATGGTAAGGGTGAGGTCCGCAGTTCAATTCTGCGAGATGGCTCAAGAAAAACAAAACTCCTCATGCGAGGAGTTTTGTTTTTCTTGAAAATTTCTAAATATTACAATTTCCGTGCCTCCATAAAGCCACGAACTGCAAGATATCCAGCAATTAGTACCGCTACACCACTGACCCATAAAGGAATTACGTAACCTGCTATAGTTGCATCAAGTGCTAAAATAATTATTCCAAGATGAGACATTGCTACAACTGTAAAAATTATTGACGTTATTGTAAAATACCATTTATTATTATGTAACATAGTTGTAAGTATACTATAGTTTCATATAGAAAAAAGTGACTTACTGAAACATCTGTTAATTACAAACTACTTCAATCATTTCCTAACCCCCCCCTCCCACAGAGTCTGTGGTCTTTTGGAATAATTATATGCAAAATTTTCTGTTTATACTCTCTGGAAAGTCCTCTATGTACCCCAACCACATCGTCAATATGAGAGAAGTGTCCTTCAATAGAATTAGATGTAGTTGGTATTTGCCTATCGTGTTCAAACATAAACAGACTCTTTTCAAAGGTCATTAAAGAAAGGAAAGTTCTTCTAAGAGCTCTATGTGTCCAGTACTGTCCACCAGTTTCTGGATTGTATGTTTCCTCATTTAACATGAAATTAACAAATTAGTATTTAATGGCTTAACCGTACCATGGGAGGGGTGTTTTATGCCGACGTTTATGTATCTTATGCCTTTATTTACCTTATTCCTAATCTGGTGCGGGATAGGGGAATCGAACTCCTGACCTCTGCTTGGAAGGCAGATGTT
>CAZADB010000029.1:5070-6447 GCA_964483835.1 uncultured Candidatus Saccharibacteria bacterium | reverse complement strand
TTCTTCAAGTAGAGCATCATATGCTTGTTCTTCTTGTTGCATTTCTTCATACATGGGATCTTCTAGGGTATGGTACGCATCGTTATCTTCTTGCATTGTTCCTCCTAATAGATAAAATCCTACAATTACAAGGAGTAATATAACAAGAAGAATACCAAGAATCATTCCAAGGTTAGATCCTTTGTTAGGAGTTTCTGATTCTGGATTGTTCTCAGGCATTCTCATTTCTGATTCTGACATAGTTGGCTTGTTTTCATTTTCGTTCATAGTAAATTTATTATTGTATATTAAAATTGATTTGATATTTACACATCTGTGATTAGTGTAGCATGTTGAATTATCTAGTCTAGTTAAATATGCACTGTATTTGTTGTATTATGTTGAACAATATATATCTTGCTAATCTGATTACATTTTCAATAAAGGAATAATTTGTTTTTTCCTCGACATTATTCCGGGCAAGATCTCCGTATCATTTTCTACAGTCACTCCAAAAGATTTTCCTATCACTTTTTTTGTTAAATCATTATATGTGAACACGGTAGCTTCTTTTTGTAATATATCAATTACAAATAAAAGTACCTCGTCTACGTCTTTTTCTTCCTTTATACATTCTATAATAGCCTTCATTAATCCATCTTTTCTATCGAGTATTGTTTGAGGTGTGGTTGTTTCAAGTACAGAGATGCGAAAGTTCATGCCTCCAATATCATATTTTTTACTATCCATTTTGATAAGACCTATGTCTGAAAATCCAGATACATCAGATTTTGCGGCAAACATCTCGTTTGCGTAGTCAGATAAGTTTATTTTAAGCTGGATAGCAAGTTTTTCTGCCAAGTCTTTATCATGCGGTGTTGTTGTAGGCGATCGAAATTCAAGCGTGTCAGATAATATTGAGGATAAAATCAGTCCAGATATATATTGTGGCAATTCGGATACTGTTTCACCCATAAGGTCGTACAGCACAGTTGCCGTACATGCCAATGGACGCATTGTGATATGGATTGGTTCTAGTGTTTCTAATCCGCCGGTTAGTTTATGGTGGTCAATGATCTGCACTATCGTGGCGTTACTTATGTCATCTGGCAGTTCTTGCGGGTTGTTGGTGTCCACAATGACAACACTGTCATTTTCAGATAATGATTCAAGAATTGGAGGAGTAGGCACATTCCATCGGTTTAAGACGAATGAGGTTTCGGTGTTAATTTCTGCAAGTATAAATGCTTCTGCCTGCTTGGATGTATGTTCATTGAGATACCATGACCACACAATGGCAGAACAAGTAGCGTCTGTATCGGGGGATTTATGTCCAAAAACTTTTGTCATAGGTATGAATTAAATTAATAGTGATAATGGTTGGTATAATTATAATCG
>CAZADB010000029.1:0-4970 GCA_964483835.1 uncultured Candidatus Saccharibacteria bacterium | reverse complement strand
TTCTGCTTCTGCTTCAATTTCAGCTTCAGCGTTGTCGGCTTCTTTATTAATCAACTCTTCAGCTTCTTCAGGGGTGTCAATTTCATTTATTTCTTGGGTTTGATCTTCGTCTACTGTGTCTCGTGCTTCTGTTGGTTGGTTTTCTTCAGGGAGTGCTTGTTTTGTTGTGGTCGCGTCTTCATTTTCAAGAACGTCGATATCGGCACCGACTTCAGTATCAACTGGTGCAGTGATGGAGATTTTTCCATCTGCATCTGCTTTTGCCAATTCTTCACCACCATGGGCAACTATATCTAATTTCCAGCCTGTTAGCTTGGCTGCAAGGCGAACGTTTTGACCACCTCTACCAATTGCAAGTGATTGCTGATTAGGTGAGACTTCTACAATTGCATGTCCTTGATTATCTTCTCTGTCGGCATCGTTGGTGTGTTCTTTTTTAATAGTTACGGACATTACTTGCGCAGGAGAAAGGGAATCTTCAATAAATGTTTTAATATCCTCAGACCACTCTATTATATCTATTTTCTCACCACCTAATTCACTCATTACGGTTGATACACGTACCCCACGCTGTCCCACCATTGATCCAACTGGATCAATGTGATTGTCGTATGCGTACACTGCGATCTTGCTTCTAGATCCAGCTTCTCGTGCAATTGCTTTAATTTCTAATGCACCGCTTTGTAATTCGGGTGTTTCTATAGCAAATAACGCCGCAAGAAAATCAGAATGTGATCGGGAGAGTTTAATAAATATACCTCGTGATGTTTCGTCTACTTTAAGGAGAATGGCTCGAATTCTTTCTCCTGGTCTAAATCGCTCTCCTGGTATTTGTTCATCGTACGGCATTATAGCAGTAACACGTCCAAGGTCGATATATAAGTTTCCACGTTCGAACCGTTGGGTGTGTCCAAGAATAATTTCTCCTTCCTTTTTACCAAATTCTGACATCGCGGCTTCTTTCTCCGCTTCACGAATTTTTTGTATGATCACCTGTTTTGCTGTTTGTGCAGCAATACGTCCAAAATCATCTTTTGGTTCCAGAGGGAAGATTAATGATTCGCCTAGTTCAATGTCTTTTTTAATTAACTTAGCATTGTCAATCATTATGTGCTTCTCAGCATCGAATCGTATTTTTCCATCTGAAGAAGCTTCTTCTTCATGTTGATAGTGAGATGGCTTGCTGTGGCTTTGCTTTAATTTCTCTTGCGTTAGTTCTTCCAGTTCTTCTGGAGTTAGTTCTGGTTTTAACATGGTTTCATCTACAACAGTTTTTATTTGTTCGAAGTTTACTGTGCCAGTATTTAAGTCAAATGTAGATCGAACTACCTGTCCTTTTTTGCCATATTCTTTTTTGTATGCAGTTGCCAACGCTTGCTCTATTGCGTCCATCATTTTTTCTTTAGAGACTCCTCTCTCTTCTTCCATTTCGCTGAGAACTGAGTGAATTACTTTTAAATCAAACATAATATATTATTTAATTAGATGTATGAGTGTTATTTTGTTATTTATTTTCAAAACATCACTATTTGTTAATTTTAACACATGACGCACGGGTTTATGGATTGAGTTTAAGTTTGTGTATTTAGCCGTGTTTATATTGTGTAAAAGCTGATATAAGAAAGCACCCGAAGGGTGCTTTCTTAATACGCCCCCTGCGTATCAATCATATTCATATATTATACCCATACATAAATAAAGTAAAGCACAAAAACACTCTCAACAACCCCTCGCCTACCTTCCAAACAATATGTTAGTCTGACTACGTTAGAAATAAAAAGGTTGTGATGAGGCATTAGACTTGTTACCAAATAATTTTTTTGCCAAAATTTCCAAATTTTGGCTACAAATTCCAAAAAATTCGTTGAAATATCCAGATATTCCGCCTCATTTTTTGAAATTTTCGCACAAAATTATAAAATTTTCATCAAAATCTTATTTGGTAACAAGTCTATTTTTGGTTTACACTTTTTGTTGATGTGTTATTTTGTATGTTGTTAAAAGATGCCAAAAAAACAAGATAAAAAAAATAAAGTTTCATGGAATATTGATGACGAACGTCAGGGTAAAATTGTGGTGCGTGGTGCGCGTACGCATAATTTGAAAAATATTGATGTAGAAATGCCTCGTGGAAAACTAATTGCTATAACAGGGCCGTCAGGATCAGGGAAGTCGTCGTTGGCATTTGATACAATTTTTGCAGAAGGACAGCGTCGATATGTGGAATCTTTATCGCCTTATGCTAGGCAGTTTTTAAATAAACTTCAAAAACCAGACGTAGATGAAATATCAGGACTATCACCCGCAATTTCTATCGATCAAAAAACCGCATCACGAAACCCTCGCTCCACTGTCGCCACCATCACTGAAATATATGATTATCTTCGTATTTTGTACGCTAGGATTGGTCAACCATATTGCCTTGATGTGGATGTTGAAATTCAAAAATTATCGCAAGATGAAATATTGGGTATTGTTTTGAAATCTATTCAAGACAAAGAGGTGAAAAAAGCAACAAAAGAACAGTCGGATAATGTGATGGGTATAAAAATATCTAAAGGTCGTGTGTCTATATTTTCGCCTGTGGTGGTTGGGCGTAAGGGGGAGTATTATCAACTTCTTTACGATTTACTAAATAAAGGATTTGAGACAGTTAAGATTGACGGAGAAATTAAACAACTAAGAGAAAAAATAATTCTCACAAAAACAAAAAGGCATGATATAGATGTTTTGGTTGATGAAATATACGTAAGTGAATTTACTGACGATCCAAAAGGCTCTCACGAACGTTTGTCAGAAGCTGTTGAATTGGCACTGGTGCAATCAAACGGATTGGTTAAAATACAATCTCCTGACGGCAGTGAGCGAATTCTATCTGCAAAATTTATTTGCCCTATAGATGGGTCATCTTTTCCAGAAGTTGAACCTAGATTATTTTCATTTAACTCACCTTATGGGGCGTGTCCAGAATGTAATGGGCTTGGCGTTGTGGGTCTATTCAGCACTGATATTTGTCCCAAATGTAAAGGCGCGCGATTACGCAAAGAAGCACTACGCGTGTTCCTTGGCGGGTCAGGTAAAAAACTAGGTAAGACGATTGTTGATTTTACCGCCATGACTGTAAGCGAAGCGGCAGATTTTATTGGCTCATTGGAGCTTACTAATAAACAACAAGAGATTGCGTGGCCTGCACTACGAGAGATTATTGAAAGACTTGATTTTATGCAAAATGTCGGCATTGAATATCTTACATTAGATAGACGAGCAAATACTCTATCGGGCGGGGAAGCTCAACGAATACGACTGGCTTCTCAACTTGGGTCGGGACTTGTTGGGGCGTTGTATGTTCTGGATGAGCCTACTATAGGATTGCACCAACGAGATAACGACAAATTAATTAAGACATTATGCGAGCTTCGTGACCTAGGAAACACAATAATCATTGTTGAACATGACGAAGACACAATCCTTGCCGCAGATTATTTAATTGAAATAGGGCCAGGCGCGGGTATTCATGGAGGCGAGGTTGTTGTGGCGGATTATTTACAAAAATTACTCACAGAACCAAAAAATAATTCTGGCTCGATAACATTAGGATACTTGCGTGGTGAAAACGTTATTCATGTTCCCCAACGGCGTACAAGTGAAAAAGGATCAATTAAAATTCGAGGTGGAAAAATATTTAATATAAAAAATCTAAACCTAGACATTCCTTTGGGTAAACTTATTGCTATAACTGGAGTGTCAGGATCCGGAAAATCAACTTTCATGTATGAGATATTACATAAAAATCTTTTGGCGCGATTAGACAGAAAATTCCGTCGAGCTGTGACATACAACGCAAAGAGTTTTGAAGGTACAGAATATCTCGGAAGAGTGATTCTGATTAACCAATCTCCCATCGGCAGAACTCCACGATCAAATCCAGCAACATACACAGGTGCATTTACACATATCAGAGACATGTTTGCGGCAAGTAGCGAAGCCAGAGTTCGCGGTTGGAAACCTGGGCGTTTTAGTTTTAACGTGAAAGGAGGGCGGTGTGAAGCATGTCAAGGAAATGGGACAATCGCGGTAGAAATGCACTTTTTGCCAACAGTCTATGTAACCTGTGATGTCTGCGACGGCAAGAGGTTTACCAACGAAACATTAGAAGTCTATTTCAAAGGAAAAAATATTCATCAAGTTCTACAAATGACCGTAGAGGAGTCGGTAATATTTTTTAAGGAAGTTCCATCTATATATGAACGACTTAAAGCTCTGCAAGACGTAGGCCTTGGGTATTTAAAGCTCGGACAAAGTGCAACAACTCTCTCAGGAGGGGAGGCTCAGCGTGTAAAAATTGCTTCTGAGTTATATCGACCACAAACTCAAAAAACGATTTATTTATTGGACGAGCCAACCATAGGATTGCATTATGAAGATGTAAAATTACTCATTTTTATTCTGCAGGAATTGGTGCAGAAGGGTAATACCGTTATGATTATTGAGCATAACTTGGACATGATAAAGTCAGCTGATTATGTGATTGATATCGGTCCAGAAGGCGGAGGTGGCGGAGGAACAATCGTAGCCAAAGGCACCCCCGAGGAAATTGCAGTGTGCGACGAGTCACACACTGGACGTTACTTGAAAAAAGTTTTGTAAGAATGTGTTACAATTAGGGATTAGAACAGTTCCTAATTAGATTCTTAGAAAAGGAGACGTGCTATGTGGAGTCGCGATAAGGAAAGAGAAAGAGCTTATAAAAGGGTACGTGCTGACTCTTTGAAAGAAATTCAAAAAGAGTATGGCATTACACAAAAAACCCATCCGAGAATAATACAACAAGAGTTTGATAGTTGTGCTTCTGTTACTGGCAAAACAATAGCAGGCATGGCAGATGTCGTGGATGAGTTCAAAAGAAACGGAACGGTTCCTGATTTTGTACTTCAAGCATGTTCAGGAAAAAAAGCAAAAGAATAGCACTG
>CAZADB010000028.1:0-6454 GCA_964483835.1 uncultured Candidatus Saccharibacteria bacterium | reverse complement strand
TATTAGGACTGAAGTTTTGCCTAAGCAAAAAGATTCAAAAGCATTAGAAAATGTTTATATGAAACAAAACGGCTTTAGTACAAAGTGAAATGTATTACTAATTAAATAGATTTTTAACTATTTTTTTAATCGCCCATCTTTGCCAGGCGTATCCGAAGCAATCCAATAGTTTCGTTATTCAGAGGATATGTATAACAAAATCCTATATTATATTACAACCTACACCACTTTTGTATATATTGTCTGTGTTGGATATGCAAAATCAATTTCAAGTTCGGTAAACTTATCTAGTAAAGCAAAATTAAATTGTTGCTGTTTGTCCATAAAGACGCCGAAATCTGACGAATCTACAAAATACACTACATCAAATATAAGTGCCGAGTCAGCAAATGTTGTAAAATGGACCCTGTCAAGCCGTACTCCGTCAATAGACTCAAATATTTTTTCTACAACACTATTTACAATCTTAACTTTCGTGCTTGATGTTTCGTAAGTAATTCCAAATTGCGATGCAATCCGTCGCTCTTTCATTTTCTTAAAGTTCTGCACTCGAGCTGTGGTGAGCTCCGCATTACTAACTACCAATTCTTCTCCCTGCAATGTCCGAATGCGAGTTGTCTTCACTCCAATCCGCTCTACAATTCCAGAGTCAGTCCCTAATATTATATAATCCCCTACCTTAAACGGCTTATCAATATATATAGAGAATGACGCAAACAAATCAGACAAAACTCCCTGCAGAGCAAGTGCAACTGCAATACCTCCAATACCCAACCCCGCTATCAGTGAAGTTACCTCAATTCCCAGATTAGACAAAATAAATATTGCACCAAAGGACCACAAGACTATTTTTGCAATAATCATAATTAAGTGCGAAGCATTTACTGCATTTGCATCAAGCGCCCTCCCTCTGTCCTCTCTGTCTTCATCCTTTTCTAAAAATCTTCTTGTTCCATACTCTATTAATTTTAATGCTATTTCTATTACCTGATACCCAACCGCAATATACACAACTGTAGAGAAAACTGAATCAAATATATTTGGAAGCTCAACAATCTGCACAGATATATAAAGTGCAACAATCGTATATACCCAAGCTTTGATGCCTTTAATAGAATCAATAATCACATCATCTATATCTGTAGAAGTCTTCTTTGACAAAAGCTGTAAGCGACTTATTATTACAATTTGTAAAAACTTAAATATAACAAGCAATACTAAAAATACTAAAATAGCAATCATATAATTTGTAAAATCAATAGTCCCTATAAACGGTAGGTACACCTCAAAAGAAGGTAATACCGATGCAATTGCAGTAGCTGATAAGTCTTTCATAAATTACACTATATAATGGATATGAGTATTATGCAAAATAATTTCGTATAAAATATATGGCTTAAAATTATATTGCACAATTTTTTGTCTTACTTCACGGGGTAAATAATATTTCTTGCGTTGAATTATTAGATGTGGTAGATTATGCAAGTGACTTGCGTAAGTTACTACATCATATGCGAACTAATGTATATAAAGAAAAAATACTAACTATTCTAAACAAAAATCACCTTCTTAGTATTTCTGATATTCATAAAGAAATACGCGATGTAGATTACTCAACTGTCTACAGGAATATTAAACAACTAACAACCGAAGATAAAATTAAAGAGGTGGTGCTTGAAAAAAACAATGTCATGTATGAAGTTGCCCATGCAGAAAATCAACATGATCATTTTTTATGTTTGGTATGTGGAGATGTTGAGATGGTACAAGTTCCCATGGATAAAATACTACCATCTTCCAAATATACAATTTCTGATATTGTTATAAAAGGAATTTGTGCCAAATGTCATTAAAAATTAATAAATTAACCAAAATATTATGAAAAACAAGGTGAATTTTTCTGAAAGAAAAAGAGGGGGTGCCATGGGGAAAATTATTATTATTATAATCGTAACAATTGCCATTATTGGAGTTGTCTTTATTGTAAAAAATACCACTCCCCCAACTGAGCCTGTTGTGGGAACTGAGCAAAACAAAGTAGCTGCCACTATTTTCCCAATTTACGATATAACACGCACAATAGCTGGAGATGAATTTGAAGTTGTATTACTTTTGCCACCCGGAGCATCTCCTCATACTTTTGACCCTCAGCCAAGCGTGCTTAAAAACTTAACAAACTCCAAGGCATTGTTTGCAATTGGTAATAATCTAGATGACTGGTCTCATGATTTAGCAGATGCTCTGGGTATACCCATTGTTATTGTAGACGATAATATTGAATTGCGTCCAACAAAAAATTTCAAAGATTCAGAACATGGGCATCATCACAATCATGATCATAAAGATACTCACGGACATAAAGATGGACAACATTCTGATGATCACAAGGAGCACTCAGAAGAAAAGTCTCACAAGCATGATCATGATCACGGACCAATCGATCCTCACTACTGGCTTTCTCTAACTAATGCCAAAAAAATAACCAACACAATCGCTAGAGAATTAAGTATACTAGATTCGGAAAACGCCTCTATTTATTTACAAAGAGCAGTCGAACATAATAGTCAATTGCAAATTTTACGAGAAGAAGCAATATATAAAATAAGTAAGCTGGATAATAAAAACATAATTTCTTCACACGGAGCGTGGGAATACTTTGCTTATGATTTAGGATTACATATTGTTGGGTCATTCAAGTCTGGAAATGCACAAAATCCAACACCAAGATATCTAGCAGAGCTAGCAGCAAAAACAGAAAAATACAATGTATCGACTCTATTTATCGCGGAGCAATTTTCTTCAGATGCCATTATTGCTTTCACCCAAGACCACAATTTGGGTATTGCTAATATTGATCCATTAGGAGGAATTGCAGGCAGACAAAGCTATATAGAACTAATGAGACATAATGTAAATCAAGTAGTAAATGCTCTTAAGAGATAATGCACAATACACAGGAAGAAGAAAATACAAAAGTACCCCCTGAATACACGTCCCGTCCGATGGTTGATTTGTTGGTTAGTATAATCATTCCTACTGTCATACTTATCAAATTTAGTGGGGACGATTTTCTTGGAGCAACTAACGCTTTAATTATCGCGTTGATGTTCCCACTAGGCTGGGGTTTATTTGAGCGTATTAAAAATAAAAAGAATAATTTTATCGCAGGGCTGGGATTAATAAGTATTTTATTAACTGGAGGGATAGGTCTTTTAGAGTTAGACACACAATGGCTAGCCATTAAGGAGGCTACAATTCCAGCTATTATTAGCATTGCAATAATTACTTCTACCTATACTCGTTACCCTTTAATCAAAACGTTTATTTACAACCCTCTGATTATGAATGTTAATAAAATTAAACAAAGGCTGGAAGAATTCGATAATACAAAAGCATTTGAAAAAATGTTATTAAAAGCTACTTATTTTTTAAGTGCCACTTTCTTCTTTTCTGCGATAGTCAATTATATATTGGCTAGCTTAATTGTTGTAAGTCCTGCAGGGACGACTGCTTTTAATGAAGAGCTTGGAAGACTAACAATGTTAAGTTATCCAATAATAGTACTTCCTTCAATGTTTATGATTGTTGGAATTTCTTATTATTTATCACACAAAATTCACAAAATGACAGGGTTGAAATATACCGAAATATACAATAATGTCTCTGAATAAATGAAATTAAAAATAATTTTATGAAAATAGAAAAAGTAATAGAAATTAAAAATGTATCTTTTGCCTATAATGGCGGAAATTTTGCGATTGAAGATATTTCTTTTGAAATAGAAAAAGGAGCAAAAGTAATGATTATTGGACCTAATGGTTCGGGGAAAACCACCCTATTAAAAGCAATGGTTGGTCTACTAAATCCTGCACAAGGAAGTATTTTAATACTCAATAAAAAACCAGAAAAAGTTAGAAATAAAATTGGTTATGTTCCGCAAAAATTAGATTTTGATAAAACTTTCCCGATTACAGTTTTGGAATTTCTACAATTTTCTCATCCCACTGCTACAAAAAAAGATATCGACAAAAATCTCAACAATCTTGGTATAGAAAATCTTACACTGTGCCTAATTGGACAACTCTCAGGAGGACAGCTGCAACGAGTTCTGATTGTACGAGCATTACTTGGCAATCCTCAGATATTATTTTTAGACGAACCAGTTAGTGGTATCGATATTGTGGGTGAGCAAAATTTTTATCAACTTATAAAGAATATTCGGAGCAAATATCATGTAACCATCATAATGGTCTCTCATGAAATGAATGTGGTAAGCTCCATCGCAACACAAGTCATCTGCATTAACAAAAGCATGCTTTGCATCGGAACACCAGACACCGTTCTGGCTTCAGAGAATATCAAAAAATTATACGGGGTAGATGTCTCTATTTATAAACATCAATGTTAAAGAAATATGCATACATTCAAGCAGAAAATAAAATATCGTTTTGAACTATTCATGAGCAAGGGAGGTGTCTCTATTTTTGCGAGCTTGCTCATTATATTTTTACTATCTTTCATTTTTATAGTATTGATAAGGTTAGGTATAGTCTATTTTTTTGGCTACTCAGATTTTATATATAACACCGTGGACTCTTTTTGGGATCATGGATGGTATGCATTTTTGCAGATGACTGACCCTGGGAATATGTATCAAGATTCAATGCAGGGAACCGGCTTAATAAAAATTAGCACAGTAATAGCTGGTTTTACTGGGGTTATTATATTCTCTGCATTAATCGCTTTTATCACAACTGAGATAGAAAAAGTTCTTCATAATTTTAGAAAAGGAACTGGTGCAATTTTAGAAAAAAACCACACTGTTATATTTGGATGGAATTCTAGAATTATTGGATTGTTAGAAGAGTTAATTATTGCCAACGAAAGTAATAGACAGGCTACCGTAGTCATCATATCTGATGAGGAAAAAGAAAAAATGGATGAGTACATTACAAGAAACATAGCAAATACAAAAACACTTAGAATTATTACCACAACAGGGAATTCATCCAGCATCAAGCAGTTTCATAGATTAAGTCTGAAATATGCAAAATCAATCATCATTCTTTCTTCTAGTAATAACTTGGATTCAGAAACAGAGAAGACGGAATCTGATGTGAAAGTTATCAAATCTATACTTGCTTTAAATTCTTTTTTTTACACTGACATTTCAATCCCTGTGATAGTAGAAATTTTTTATAGAAAGAACAAGGTGCTTATAGATATGCTTAATAACGAAAACATCGTTGTGTTGGATAGCTGGTCAATTATGGGTAAGATTTTAACTCAAACATCCTTGGCGAGCGGGTTACAAATTGTATACAATGAGATATTGTCCTTCAGTGGGAATGAAATATATTTTTATAAAAATTCAGAATATGAGGGAATCACATTCAAGGATTTGCCTTATTATTTTGAGGATGGAATTCCTGTAGGGGTCAACAACAGTGGTGGAGTAAGTATACATCCTGATAATGATTATATACTAAAATCTGACGATGAGGTAATAATTCTTGCAACAGATGATTCTGCTATTCATTTTTCCAAAAGGAGAAAATACACACCTAGAACACAAGAGATTCTAACAAAGACACTAAAAACAAGGCCTCAAAATATCTTAATACTGGGCTGGCATGATGTTGGGAAGATATTTGCGCAAGAATCAAATGAATATCTACTCAAAGGGACTATATTTGAAGTCGTTATTCATAATCCCAACCAAGAGTTTAAGGAAAATATAAAGCATATTGATGATATGAATGAAAATATTAGTATTAATATCATTGATACTAATCCCATGGTCATAGAAAATCTGGAGTCTATTAATCCGTTTGATTATGACATGATACTTATTCTTGCAACTGATGTAGATGAGACAAGTGAAGACAGGGTTGATTCAAATACAATACTTGTGTTGCTGATGTTGCAAAAAATAAATTTGAAGCTTAATAAAAAAACAAAGATAGTAACCCAAATATTAAACTCTGCAAATCAGGAGCTAATGACTCAAACAAAAGTAGATGACTTCTTGATGAGCAATAAAATGACGACAATGATTTTAGCACAACTAAGTGAGGATCTTAAAATGAAATTATTTTATGATGACATATTTCAAGAGTCTGGATCGGAAATATATATTAAACCAGTGTATTTATATTTTAATTCGTTTCCAACAACAGTTTCATTCGCTGATATTATGGACATGGTACAACAGCGAGGTGAAATTTGTCTGGGTATACTAAAAGAATCTAACAGAAGAGTTTCTGATAAAAATTTTGGTGTAACACTAAATATTCCCAAAAACAAGAATGTGACTCTTACAAAAGATGATTTTATTGTTGTACTGGCAAATAATCACAAATAATATGTTTGAATTCATAGAAAAAATTATATATAGCTTTAGAGAAATAAACATTTTATTTATAAATGGGTCTATTCTTTTGCTAAGTTATTA
>CAZADB010000027.1:4393-6460 GCA_964483835.1 uncultured Candidatus Saccharibacteria bacterium | reverse complement strand
GTTACATCATCTACTGGAGATACTGTAAATACGATGGTTGTTTATCAGGTTGTAGAAAATCCGCCAGTGCTAACGCCGTTTACAGTTGATATTGTTGCTCAATCAACTTCTGCGATAGTTGACGGTGGCTTCTCAGAGGGTTGGCATTATACTTACCATCTTACTGTAAATAGCGATAAACCTAATATGAAAGTGGAATTTTCAGACTGGGTGAATGCTGTTGATGGTAATGTAACAATAGCCGCAAATGGAAATATGCGTGTACTATTTAACACAGTAACTGGAGGAGGTATTGGCTCAGTGGTGGGAAATCTAACAGAGGCAAATATAACTGACGGCTTTGGTGATGTTGATAGCTTTGTAATTGGAAATGCTTATGCAGACCAAACACCAGCGATGATTATAACTACTGATATGGACACAAGATCAGACTTACCAGGTGTACAAATCCAGTTCGATGTATTTACCAAAATACCAACAGGAACAGTTGCGGGAATCTATAATACTGACTTCGGTATTCAAATAATAGATTAAGCTTTAGAAAACTATTAAATTATGAAAACATTAACTAAAATAAAATTCGTTACATTGTCACTTGCAATTGTATTGACTGGTGGTTCAGGAATTGTAAGTGCAGATGAATATAGGGGAACATTATCCTCAGATGGTAGTGGTTCTGGTGGTGCAGTAGTAGTGTCGCCGACAGCTTCACCAGCGACTGGAACTTACACCACAGAAGTATCAGTTACATTAACAGCACTTAATTCTGATCAAATTCGTTACTTCCTTAACACAACTAACTTGAATAACGAGCTTACTTGTAATACGGGAACAGTATACAATGGTCCATTTATTATCAATACTATTGGTGAAAACTTAGTTCGTGCTATAGCTTGTTATGGTACACATGCGTCTCCGTTATCTTCATTCACTTATACTGTTGTGGAAGCTGAGATTGAAGAAGAAGTAGTTTCTACACCGACGGGTAATACTGGTGGGGGAGGTGGCAGAAGTAGAAGTGGCGGTGGTGACGGAGTTGCTACCGCTCCATCTACAGCAAGTTATGACTTCAATAGCGACGGAAATATTGACGTTTTTGATTTCAATATTTTGATAGTGAATTGGGGAAGCAAGACAGCTACCGACAAAACTACTGGAGACGCAAATGGCGACGGAAAAGTAGATATCTTTGACTTTAACTTACTTATTATTAACTGGCAATCTTAAGTTAATTTTTTCTAATTTGGCGTATTTCTTTGTCAAAACTTCGAAAAGTTCCTTCAATGTATACCCAATACATTTCAGTCGCTTTTCTTGCTTTTCCTAGAACTGCATCCAAATTAGAAAAAAATAAAAAATAAAATAAAATAAATTATTATGAAAAAATTACTATATTTACTAACAGCTTTGATTATTGCATTGCCAATGATGGTGAGTGCGGCAACTTTTAGTTTTTCTCCTAGTACTGGTTCTTTTGAACCTAACGACACATTTAATGTTGTTATTTATGTAAACCCAAGCACTGGAGAAGAAATAACAACAGCAAAATTATCTGCTCAATTTTCTGAAAATGAATTAGAGGTAATTTCATTCAAACAAGCTGATGGTTGGATGGCATTTCCCGCACCAGGATCGGATGTTATAAACAATACTACTGGTAAATTAATAAAAATGGCTGGATTTACTGATGGTGTTAAAGAATCAAAAAAATTCGGAACAATAACCTTTAAGGCTAAAAACAATGGTATTGCAAATTTAAATATTGAAGGAAATTCAATGATTCTTGACCGAACAAGCACAAACATATTTAAAAATTCTAACGGAGCAGAATTTACAATAGAAACACCAGTTGTTAAACCAGTACCAAAACCAACTCCAACACCTGCACCAATTACGCTACCTGTTACTTTGCCGACAACAAGTGACATTACACAAGACCCGATAGCCGATGTAGCTACTCAAGACGATGCATCAGAAGACATAATTTCTGAAGATGTGTTTGTGAAAGAGGGTGTTGTAAAATTGGATGAGGATCAACTTGCAGCCATTGCAGCGGCTGATATAAAC
>CAZADB010000027.1:0-4293 GCA_964483835.1 uncultured Candidatus Saccharibacteria bacterium | reverse complement strand
TGTTGTAAAATTGGATGAGGATCAACTTGCAGCCATTGCAGCGGCTGATATAAACATAGGCATTGATAAAATTTACTGGTATTATGTTGCTGTAGTTGTTATATTGTTACTTGTAACGTATCTTTTCTGGAGACGAAGAACATAATACAGATTTGATTACAATTACAACAGAAATAAAATTTAGAAGAAATGAAAATAAATGATAGTTTCATACAGAAATTCCGTGCGTTGTTAGTGCTGGTGACACTTGCATTTGTTGTATTTTTTGTATACACAAACGCAGTATCAGAAAATGCGAAGTACCCATTTAAGCTGGGTCTGGATTTGGCAGGAGGATCGCATCTTGTGTACGAGGCTGATGTGACTAAAATTGCACCAGAAGAAGTCGCTGAACTCATGAATGTACTGCGTTATGTTATTGAGAGACGTGTAAATCTCTTTGGTGTATCAGAACCAGTTGTATATGTTGAAAGAAGTAGTTTTGTCACAGAGCATACGGTGGAAAGATTGGTAGTAGAATTACCAGGCATAACCGACGTGGCTACAGCAGTTAAGGAAATAGGAAAAACCCCGTTACTTGAATTTAAATTGATTGATCAAGCTGCTCTGGACGCAGAAATAACAACCATTACTGATGAATTTGGAAATATTGTAGTCGATCCAGCAAGTGACTTTAATCCATTTATAGACACGGGTCTTACTGGTCGTTATTTAAGAGATGCCTCGCTAGAGTTTACCGGAGGGCAGGTTGGACAGGTTGGTAATGAGCCAGTGGTTTCTATTGTGTTTAATCAAGAGGGAGCAGAATTGTTTGAAGCCATAACAAGAGAGCATGTAGGTGAAAATCTGGCAATATTCCTTGATGGGGAAATGATTTCTTCTCCCAGATTGAACGAGGTCATCATAGGTGGTCGTGCGATTATATCAGGAGGATTTACACCAGAAGAAGCACGAAGTCTTGCACAAAATCTCAGTTTTGGAGCGTTGCCGATGCCTATCAAATTAGTAAGCACACAAACAGTCGGAGCTACTCTTGGCGAGGAGGTGTTATATAAAGGAATTATGGCAGGCATGGTGGGATTTGGTTTGGTTATTTTCTTTATGATGTTGTGGTACAGATTGCCGGGAATTATCGCGGGCATTTCTTTGATTGGGTATATTGCGATTATGCTTGCGTTGTTTAAGTTTATCCCTGTTACGCTGACGGCTGCGGGCCTTGCTGGACTTATATTGTCTCTTGGTATGGCGGTAGATGCCAATGTTCTAGTGTTTGAGCGAATGAAAGAAGAATACAGAAACGGAAAAACCAGTCGCGAGGCTGCAAAAATAGGATTCACAAGAGCATGGACAGCAATTCGAGACGGTAACATTACCAGCCTTCTGTCTGCGATTATATTATTCTGGTTTGGCACGTCACTGGTGAAAGGCTTTGCACTTGTGTTTGGTATTGGTGTGATTGTTTCTATGATTTCCGCTTTGGTTGTCACACGCACTTTACTAATTGCATTGCCAGAGTCCAAGTTGTCAAAAAAGACATTCCTATCAAAACTTTATAATTCAGGAATAAAATTAAAATAATCAGCATGCCATTTATTAAACATAGAAAAATATTACTAAGTGTTTCTGTAGGTATGATACTTACCTCGATTATTATTATTGGCACGATAGGGCTTAATTTAGGGATTGATTTTACAGGTGGCGCATTGATGGAAGTGTCGTATTCAGAAAGACCTGCTAAAGAAGATATTAAGATCAAGCTAGAGAAGAAAGAGCTAGGCGTATTTTCTTTGAGGGAAACCGTTGATGATGCTGGAAGAGATGGATATATTCTACGTACCCGCGATTTGTCTGAGTATGAGCGTGCACAAATAGAGACGGTTCTTTTGTCTAAAGGTGTAGATGCAAGTATAACTCGATATACGTCTATTGGTCCTGTTATTGGTCAGGAATTAAAAGACAAAGCATTGTGGGCGATTATTGCCGTGAGTTTGGTTATTATTTTCTATGTTGCGATTGCTTTTTCAGGAGTATCGTATCCTGTTGGCTCATGGACATATGGAGGGATTACAATTTTTGCATTATTACACGATGTGTTAGTGCCAACTGCTGTCATGGTATTGATGGGGTATTTCCTTGGTGTCGAGGCCGATATTTTATTTATTATGGCACTGCTGGCTGTGCTTGGGTATTCAGTGAATGACACTATTGTGGTTTTTGACCGTGTTCGTGAAAATCTTGTAAAATACAGAACAGAAAAGAAAGTAAAAGTTATCTCAACTGATGGCGTAGAAAGGGAGGAGTCTACATATATATTAGAAAAACCGTTTGATGAGATTGTGGGAATATCAGTATCGCAGACACTAATGCGATCTATAAACACATCAGCAACTACACTGATTGCTCTCTTGTCTCTTTATTTTATAGGAGGTGAAGTTACTCAGATGTTTGCTCTTGTGTTGATGGTTGGTGTTATTGCGGGTACGTATTCTTCTATTTGTATAGCAAATCCTCTTCTGGTGTGGGTTTCAGACAGAAAGAAAAAATCTTCAAAGACAACATAATCACGGTAGGTGAATGACAGAACGTATAATCTAGCAGTGTAAATTGATAGTATAAAGTATGTAATGTATACTTTCATATATGATAATTGGAATTACTGGCACTGATGGATCTGGAAAAGGAGCTGTTGTAGAGTATATTGTAAAGAAAAAAGGGTTTGTGCATTATTCCAGTCGTAGTTTTATTCTGGAGCATATTCAGGCAAAGAGCTTACCTGTCACACGCAGTCAAATGCGTTTGACTGCTAATGAATTACGCAAAGAACACGGAAATGCTTTTGTGGTTCAACAGGCATATGAAAAAGCAATAAAAAATAACGAAAAAAACATAATCATTGAATCAATTAGAGCGGTTGCAGAAGGTGAGTACTTGAAAGATAAAGGAGGATTGCTTATTTCTGTTGATGCTGATCAAAGATTTAGATATAGTCGTGTTCAAAAAAGAAGGTCAGAAAGTGACAAAGTGACATTTTCAGAATTTGTAAAGCATGAAGAATTAGAAAAAAACGATCCAGATCCACACGGTATGCAAAAAGCAAAAGTAATGAACATGGCAGACTTCACCATATTAAATGAAGGAAGTTTCAATGATTTACATATTAAAATAGATACAATTCTACGTAACACACAAAAGAACCAGTCTTTGTAATCATAACCTATGCCAACATGGTCTAGGAGCCTCCTAGACCACTTGGATTAATTATATTAAAAATTAAGTTGTTTGATTGATATACAACAGAAAACAGCGCGGACTGTAATCTGCCAGCGCTGATTGTATTTCCCTCCTTTCATTAAAGAACAGTGCTGGATTTATGTTACTCACATAACCTTGCGGAAGCAGTGGCGAACAGTGGTCACTGTAGTATGTCCGCCATCTTTGTACCAGTCCACCGGAAAAGCGGCGTATGGTTGGTATCCATCTGCAGAGAGATCGTCGCAATTTTTTTTGAACTCCCTCTCCCAATTCAACATTTTTTCTTTGTTAGCAAAACTCTCCTCTACCTCTTCATCCAGAGATTTTATAAGCATTTTTATAGCGTCCTCCGTCTTTGCAAGCGCAGCGAATCAGTCCAGCAAGTTGCGTTATGCAAAGATGCAGAATTAACGTAACTAACGTAGTCTGACTACGTTAGTTCTATATAGTGTAATGGAATGAAGTTAATTATGTATTCTTGTTCCTATAAATTCTTTACCATCAAGATAATTCCGCAATGAGTTAAGGTCGGAGCCATTTAGTGAGGCAACTTCAATATCTTTTAACTGTGCTTCTTTGGCTGCCACTGGATCAAACGGGGAATTAAGTCCTGGACCCCATTCTTTGGGAATAATTTTACGAAATTCTTCCCACGTTATGTTTTCAAGTTTTTTTGCATTAGGATTATTTTTAGGATCTTCGGTGTACACGTAGTCTATATTTGATAAATTTATTACTTTTTTTGATCCTACCAGATTTGCTATTTGTACAGCACGCAGGTCGGTACTTGCCCCTGGTCTATATCCAGCTGCAATAATCAACTTCTCATTTTTTGGTATATCAAGCACATCGTCTGGATTTGTAACCATCACTCTGTATGCAAGATCACGAAAAATTGTTAAAAGTAAATGACCATTCAGTCTAGTAGCATGCAAGCCCAACCAGTCTAAGTCTTCGTTACTTAGATTAGTTACATTACTAGCTGCTTCTTGATAATTACGAGCAGTTCGACCACCTCCGGCTATTATAATAAAATGACGA
>CAZADB010000026.1:0-6482 GCA_964483835.1 uncultured Candidatus Saccharibacteria bacterium | reverse complement strand
CCAGAATTGTTGTTATGTATACAAACGCAAACTTTTGTTACACATTGAGGTTATGTATGCAGACTGCTAGATTACTTCGTAGTCTCGCAAAGATGACATTCTGAACAATATCTCACAGACGGTGATTCAAAAGAAGAGTTCTTTTGTGTGACTCCTTATTTCACGGTGAAAATGAATTTAATAATTTAGTTATAATTACTCATTCAATCCAATTAAATAAATTTTTTCTAAGTATTTTTTTCTTTGTTCTTGGGAAGATGCCCTTACATAACCAAAATAATTTTTATGCACTGGTTGAATGCCACAATAATTTAAAATATTTCTCATCATCTTAAATCCAGGATCACCAACTATCCATTTATAGTACCAAGATGGAGAATCCATTGTTGATATTATTCGGGCAGATTTATTTTTTAATAATTTATCCCATTTATGGATATTGCCAATTGATTGTTTGTGCTTAAAAGCAAAACTTGATATAAAAATAATTTCAAAAAATAACTTTAATAAAGCTGGAGGGCTTGCCCACCATGTTGGATAAACAAAAACCAAATGATCTGACCATGTAATTAATTCTTGAGTTTCTAGTAAGTCTTCTGGAAGTTGTGGACTTTCGATATGTTCATCTTTTATAAATTCTTCTAAGTTTAATTCTCTCAAATCTAAAATTTTAATTTCATGTCCTGATTCTTTTGCTCCATTAATATAAGCATCCGCAAGGGCGTTGCAGAAACTATTTTTTCTAGGATGTGCTCTAATAACTAATATTTTTTTCATAATTAAATTATAGCAATAAAAAAATTCAACTGTGTGTGGGTTTATTCTACAGTATATTTATGTGGAATAAATGAAATTTATACATCACTAAAAACATCTAAGGCTTCTTTTTTGAAATTTATTATTTCTTCTTCTAATATATTTTGAAAATCTTTATAATGTGTGAAAAGATGAGTCATAAGAGAATCTGGGTCAGGATCAGTTTCTAGATAATGCTCTAGAGCCATAGACTGGTCTTCGGTAAGTTGTGAAATTAGTCGAAGTATTGATGACTCCAGGACAACGTCGCCAATTTTGGTCAAGAAAGCTATTTTATAATCGTCTGTCAGAGTGTTAATTCCTAAAATATCGGTTATATTTTTTTCTAGTATTGTCTGTGTCATATTTATTATTTATTACTTGAAAATATTACAGTCGAACGTTCTACAAACATAGCTTCCTCTCCAATACTCACTTCCAATGTTCCTTGTGCAGAATTTTCTACAATAGATATTATACCTGAATTAAGCCCTCTCTCAATAACGTTTTTAAGTGTTCCATCGCCAGTAAGTTGTCCATTATTATAAAGTTGTGTAATAAACTCAGTATAATGTTCGGGTGTGGAAATGTTGTAAGTGCTCAAACTGGAACTTAAGGTATTTCCTGCTATAACTTCAGTAAGTGATGAAACTTGTTTATCTAACAATAAATCAAGATCTGCCTCAGAGCCTGTACCTAAAACAGATTCAATACTTGAAACAAAGGACTCCCTTTGAGCTATGGTGTTCAAAAGCTCTGTTTGTTCTGTTGGACTCATCTCTGCTGAGACTCGCTCATTAAATTCATTTCCAACATCTACTTTCTGATGTTCTGTTAAATTGTGTTGATCAAACACTTCGGCAGTATTTAAGTTAGTTTGAGTAATTGCTTCTTTGGGAGCTTCCACAGTTGTTGGAACTGGAGGTTCTTCTGGAGGTTCTGTAGCAACTTCAGCAGGGTCTATATTCCAGCCTTTTTCTTCTGCGATTTGATTTACAAATTCGTTGTATTTTTCAGGATTAAAATTGTCGCCAGAATATAGCCATTGTTCTGGATTGTCTATTACACGCATACCTATCTCTTGTGCTGCCTCGGGATTTGCTTTTAATTGGTTTATTACCTCAGCGATTGCTGATTGTAATTGCTGTCCAGACATATTCTGAAACGCTTCCGGTTGTGGCGCGTTGGTCTGACCTTCGGACATGTCCCATAAATTATCGCCAGCTTCAACACTGTAGGTATCTATCACTTCTGGTAGGGGTTCTGGTAATATATCTAAGTCTTCTGGAGGAATAATCTGATTGTCGTCTGATATATTTTCTAGAGCTTCACATAGAGCCCCCAGTTCTTCTGTAGCCACATCTGCATCTTCGGGTGCAAATATAAATCCAGCCACGCCTCCCATGGCTCCACCAGCTATAGTGGACAATGATTCTAGACGTTCGGCGTTGGCAACTTTTGACATTTTTCCAGAAATTTCCTTTTCCAATGCTTCCATACTGTCAATACTGAAAGTCTTCTGAGCTTTTTTTATTGCAGTTTCTGATTGATTTAATCTCATTTTTGTATAACCTGCACCAAACACACGACCCAAAGCAGCACCTCCCGCCATTCCAATACCAACAGATGTCAGCATCGATGCGGTTTTGCCTGCTGTAGCGGAGGTCATTATAGTGTTTTCCAAACCAAACGAGACTGCTTTACGAGCAAAATAAAATACAGAGCCCGCAAGAATTGAACCTACTAATAATCCACGACTTACATACTTAATTTTTGTTCGGTGTTGTTCTAATTTTTCTTTTAAGATTCCAGCAAGTCTTTGTTTGTTTTCTGATAATTCTTCTCGCTTTAGCTCGTTATTAATCTCTGCAACAGACACAACAAGACCATTAAACATACGGGCTTGAAAATGATCAGCTTGGGATTGTATCTTTTCGGGAGTATCTCTTTTGCGTTCTTCTTTAAGTTTATCTTTAAGCGCTGAGGATTTCTCTGCTTCTGTTTCTTCAGTTAATGTCTCTTCTTCTATTGTTGCTGATGTTTCTGGCTCTTCTTCTATTGTTGCTGATGTTTCTGGCTCTTCTGTTAATCTTTCAGACTTATTTTTTGCATGCCTAGCAATAGCTTCTTGCATTGCTTGTCCGTATGCTTTTCGCATCTCAAGAAAATCTTTCTCACATTTTTTTAATTCATCTTGAAGAGTTGTATCTTCAGGATTTGCAACAGCACGACGCAATGTATCTTTATACTCAATTTTTTGACTTTTAAATTCTCGTCTTAATGAAATTCTTTCACGTGCTTTTTCGTCAAATTTATATTTGTCTAGTGCGATTTTGTCTGTGATGTTTGGGCCTAATTTAATATTTGGATTATCTAATATCTGATGCACAAGTTCTTTACTGTTTTTCAGTGTAGTCATTGAAGATTCTATCAAAGTAACTTCCTCATCGAGAACTGCATCAGACGACCTTTTTTGAATTATAAATATTACCTTCTTAATCTTGTTCATAAGGTTTAAGTATTCTCGTCGTGTAGTACCTGCATCTCCAGTAAATGTTTTCCTGATCTTATTTTTGTAAGGTATATTATCTGTCTCAAATTCAGATCGAAATGTCTCTAGTTGGGTTAAATAAATATTTAATTTTTCTTTAGGATAAGAGGTTTCAAATTCTGGAAGGTCTGTCGGATCTGTAGCAGATTGAGCCACTTCTTTATTTTCACCATGCTTGTTTTTTTCTGATGTCATGTTTGTATTGTATCAAACATATTATGTCTTGAAACGTCTTTTTTTTGATAACGTTTAGCAATTTCCTCTTCAACTTCTTCTCGTGGGCGTCCGTATTTTTGATAACTCATTTCAATCATACGCTGGACACGGTCATGATCGGTGTCTTGGGGCTTGAATGTTTGAATACTAAATGGTCGTGTTGGTGTGCCATTGGCAAGCACGCGCAGATATGCATTATGATTTGAAACATTCATCAAGTCACCGCCATCAAATACGGGAGAAAACTGAGACTCGAGAAAACCTGCGTCATCAGGACCTGTTCTAAAAACAGCAATGGAGCCAACATTTCCAAACACGGCATCTTTGATATTTTCGTCAAGTTGTGCAATAAATTGATGTGCGATTGTAAGTCCTAGTTTGTATTTACGAGCTTCAGATAAAATTGCCGAAATAGAATTGGTAGAAATATTATGAAATTCATCCATGTGTAAATAAAATGCAGGGAAGCTTTTGCTAGGGTCATCAACTCGCGAAAGAGCCGCCATTAGTATCTTCCCTACCATGATCATGCCGATTAGATTTGCGTTAATTTCTCCAAGTCTTCCTTTAGATAAATTAATAAGAAGGATTTTCTTTTCGTCCATTACTTTTCTAAAATCAAAAGCGGATTTTTGTTGACCGATAATGGGTCGCATATAATCATTTGCTGTAAAGACGTCAAATTTAGAAACAATATACGGGACTATGTTTTCAAGAGAAGCTTCTCCTCCTGCTTTGGTTGCAATCTCGTTCCAGAACTGCACAACAACAGGATTATTCGCTTTTTCTAATTTCATTCTACGATAATTTGCATCTACCATAACGCGCGAAATATCCATAAGAGTACTTCCGCTATCAGGGTCTTCCATCACTAGAAGTGTTGCATTACGAAAATATTGCTCAAACATAGGTCCCATGGATTCTGGATTTCCGCCGTAGAGTTTTTGGAATATTGAAAATAGTTCGTTTACTACAAATGTCTTTTGTTCTGGCTTATTGATGTCATACTCCAGCATATTAAACCCAACCACTCTTTTCATGTATGAAGGATCAAAATAAATAACATCTTCTTCACGCTCAGGAGGAATTGAACTTAATACGTCTTCAATATCTGTGCCGTGAGGATCTATCATACACACACCTGCTCCTGATGCTATGTCTTGAGCAATCATGTTTTTCATAAGGCTAGTTTTACCAGTACCAGTTTGTCCAATGATATAAAAATGCCTCAAACGGTCTTCTGCTGACACGTAAATATCTCGCTCAATACCTCTGTGGGTGTTTAATCCCAGCAATGTCCCCTCGTCAGGCATCTCGCTTGGAGCAGCTGCTGTCTTTGCTCGTGATTGTTTAAACTCTGGAGAAGAATCAATCCCGTCAGCTGGAAAATGTAAAATTGTTGATAATTCTTTTAACGATAGGGGTAAAAGACGCTTGGGTAAAAATTCACGAAATGAAAAAGCTTTTATTTCTCTTTTTAGAAGCTTTCCGTTAAGGTGCTTAAACACAATACGATTACCTTGAGTGTGCTCAAATTGATTAAAGGTGGCTTCGATTTCTGTTAAAATTTGCTTTGCGCGATCTTCTGTCTTTGCAGATACTGCAATACGTATATTGGTTTCCACAATAGGTGATTTGATTTTTTCTGCAAATACCGCTAGGACGTCTTGGTCTGTGTTTACATTTACATCAGGCGTATCTAAATCTTTTTTATTTATTGTGGTGATTATGTCTTTTAATTCAGCAAATATTTCACCTGAAAAAGTGCTACGTGAAATTGCTTCTCTTACTTTCTTACCATCTCTAACACGTTTTGCTATGTCTTCATATTTTTTCTGATGTTTACGTTGTACGGTTTTAATTACTACTTGCAACGCGGCACCACCGCCTTCTTTTTCAATTTTAGAAAAAGAGTTTAACAGAACCGCAAAAGGATCTGATTGATCAAACGTATCGCTTCCTCGTATAGGGTACACAGGATGTTTTTCCAGAGTAGCAACCGCAACAAACGACGATCCTTTATCAACAAAAATATTATAGTCATGTTTTTGCTCTGTAAGAACTACATTTGGATATAATGACAGAAGTTGTTTTTGTAGAAGATCTATGTATATAGTTGGCACAGCCACATAAAAAATAATATTATCACTACCGTCTGGTGATGCTACTTCAAGAGTGTAGTGATGTTTATATTTTTCTTGTCCTATTGTTTGCATGCCCGAATAAAATTGCTCCATCATTCCAAATATTTCAGAAAGTTGATGCTGACGGGTGTCATTGTGAGTTATCTCAGGTACTTTAATTTCAAATAATGTTGTGTTAAGTATCTGCCACGGAGGCACGCCTTCCTTAAGTCCCTTCACATGCCCGTTGGTTTTAATAAGCTCAATCAGTCTACGATGAACTTCATCAACAGAGAAAGGGGTGCTACTTTTTTCCATTATAGACAGAGCGTTATGAATGCCTTTTTCCAGAGCTATTTGCATAACATCTTCAACAGGATCATTCGAACTGTTTAAGTTTTCTGAATATGTCGTGATTTCATTTTCTGGTAATTGATAGTCTTTTGACAAGACGGCATTTGGAGTAAAAGTACCATATTTAAAAATCTCTTTTTTTGCCACAGTATCAATCTCAACAGAACTTGACTCTGAAGGGCTGTTTAACAAATTACGTTCTGTAGAGTTAATCTGTTTTCGTAAATACTCAACCTCTTCTTGCAAAGATGTAAATTTTTTAGGTGAACCTTCTAACATTGTCTTATTATAAGTTAAAAACACAACTTCACAAAACTTAAAATTCTGAAATCACAGTTTATGCCACACAAACACCCCATAACATAAGCCCACAGAATAAACTCCAATAATTAGGTTATACCATCCCCAGCAAACACTCCAACAGTAATAAAATCTCAAAATTA
>CAZADB010000025.1:0-6816 GCA_964483835.1 uncultured Candidatus Saccharibacteria bacterium | reverse complement strand
GAAAAAGTATCGACAACCACTTGCGAAAGTGTTTAGACACTTTCTCACTCAGGTTCGCAAAGACGTAGGATACACATCGAATCGTCTTTGCGAGCCCTCAGGAGAAGCAATCCAGTGGTCTGCATATATAACGTCAATTTGTTAAATTATCTGGTTAGTAATTCGTCGGATTTTTCGGACTTTATTGTTCTGTCTCCATGAATCCATTTCAACGCGGCATCCATCTGTGGATCTTCTCCTGCAATAATCTGTTGTGGGGTTCGTGTGATGGTAATATCAGGAATTATACCTTCATCAGAAATAGATGTCCCGTCTGGCTTGAGCCATCTTGCAGTTGTGATTTTGACAGAAGACCCGTCTGGCAAGTGGACTAATTCTTGTACAGAACCTTTTCCAAAAGTAGATTCTCCAATTAGTGTTGCAATCCCATGATAAGATAGAGCTCCTGCTAATATTTCAGACGCTGAAGCGGAACCTCCATCAATCAAAACCACCATTTCTTGCGGAGCATATCTGCCTAAAGTTTTTCGTTGTGATCGAAAGAGCCTATCTTGAGACTTGTCTCCAAAATGTTCACGTACAATAACTTTGCCAGAATCAATAAAGTATGAACCTATGTCAACAGAGCTTTGCAACAATCCGCCAGGGTTGCCTCGTAAGTCCAGTATTAATTTTCTTGTGCCACTTTTTTTGTACTCTATTAATGCCCTTCTCATTTTATCTTCGGCAAGTTCGTTAAAACTGTAAAGTGAAATGATAAACACACCATCTCTGAGTTCTGTTTCTACTGTAGGAATAGAAATAATATCTCGTGTAATAGATATTTCTAAAAACTCCACTTCACCTTCTCTAAATATAGTAAGCACTACTACAGTCCCCTTTTCTCCACGAATAAGTTTTACTGCTTCATCAATAGTTATCCCTTGTGTATAAATATCATCAATCTTAACTATAATATCAGCAGCAGCAATTCCAGCATGTGCAGCGGGAGTGTTTGGTAATGGTGCGATAACTGTCACTAAAGAATCTCGTATCCCAACTTCCATTCCTACTCCTCCAAAATTTCCAGAAATATTCAAATCAAATTCAATCGCATCTGTTGGCGGGAAAAATACAGTATATGGATCCTTGTAACTTTCAACAAGGCCTCTAATTACTCCATGGATACGATCTTCTGTAGTGACCATATCTGTAGACGCAGAAGTGACAAATTTTTCTTCCATTAAATTCCATACATACCAAAATTCTGAAAGGTCTACATTATCAGCAGTAGATTTCTCGATTGTGAATACTGAAAACAACCCAGCTTCAAGATTAACATTATTTAAATTGCCACTACTTATATGAACTCCAGATAAAAATGAAGCTGCTGCAAGAAGTAAGGCGAGACTTATTCCTAGTAGATTAATAGAACTTGTCTGGTTTTTATTACTCCTTTCTTTTTTGAATTGTGTGTCATTATTCATATGTTAGTATTATTACACAGTTGCTTAATTTTTCAAAAAATATCATGTTAAACTACAGGTACATATAAGCACCATGATAAAACGACATGCACACAAAAAACTCGTCTGGATTGATGTATTGAATCCAACATCAGATGAGATACGAGAAATAGCATCAGAAGCCTCAATTCCATTAGAATTTACAGGGGATCTTTCTCTAATGATTCCACACAGTGAAACACATTATAAAAAAGGAGTTTTGAAAATCACATTAGACTTTCCTATTGTTAGACGCACAGACATAAACCATCCTCATGAAATTAAATTTTTAATAACCCAGACACACTTAGTCACAATTCGTTTTGAAGAAATAGAAACTCTTCATCATTTTAGCAAGGAATTTGAAATTATGTGCATGTTAAAAAATGAGGAGAACACAACAGCGCCACAACTATTTGTAACCATGCTCAACTACATATATATCGCCATGTACAAAAAACTAGATTATCTTGAATCTAAAATGAACGATATAGAAGAAGAAATTTTTAATGAGCATGAACATGAAATGGTACTAGAACTATCCACAGTCGGACGACGTGTAATAACTTTTAAAAAAACAATAGCATCCCATGAAAATGCATTAATTCGATTACGTACTGGCTTGGGTGTTGCTTTTGGAAAACATATGGAGGGTCATGTAGACCAACTAGAGCATCATTATAGAGGTCTTACACGACATATTGTAGCAATAACACAAACCCTTGATGAGTTAAGTAAGACAAATATGGCACTGCTTTCAACAAAACAAAATGAGACCATGAAAATATTTACAATTCTGGCTTTCATAACTTTTCCGCTTACGTTGGTTACATCTATGTTCAGCATGAACACAATCACTATGCCGATAATAGGTCAAGAAGGTGATTTTTGGATTATCTTGGGAATTATGATTGCAGTTTCTATAATTTTCTTTATCTATTTCAAATACAAAAAGTGGATATAAAATTAATTATTTCTTGCACTTAGCATATATAAATTCGCATTTACCGTACTTTTACATTCTGATACCTTGAATAACGAAACTCTACTTTCCCTGGATTGCTTCCTTACAGGAACTGTCCAGTTATTCATAGTCTGGTACACTATATATCTATGTTTAATATATTTAAATTATATGGTACTTCACTCTTTCCTGATGTGACTATATTTAATAGTGAATCTCGTACCAACGAAATTTTTGAACCTCTTTCAAAAGACGATGTAAAAATATACACCTGTGGACCAACTGTGTATGATTATGCTCATATTGGAAATCTTCGCGCTTATGTATTTTCAGATACTCTTAAACGAATGCTTATTTATAATGGATACACTGTAAATCACACGATAAATTTAACAGATTTCGGACACCTAACTTCAGACTCTGACACAGGTGATGACAAAATGATGAAGGGTTTACGACGTGAGAATATGGAAATCTCTCTGGAATCGATGCGTAGATTATCTGATACATATATCCAGTATTTCAAAAACGATCTAATGTCTTTGAATGTACTTAACCCCACACAATTTGCACGAGCAAGTGATTATGTACCACAGCAAATTGTATTGATAAAAACTCTAGAAGAAAAAGGATACACATACCAAACTTCCGATGGTCTGTATTTTGATATTTCCAAATTTCCCTCTTACGGACGGCTGGGGAATATTGATATTGATGCTTTATGTGAAGGCTCACGCATTGAAAAAAATCCTGAGAAAAAACACCCTGCGGACTTTGCGGTCTGGAAAAAAGGAAATCTTGGATGGGATAGTGCTTGGGGCAAAGGATTTCCTGGGTGGCATATTGAATGCTCCGCCATGGCATTTGTAACTCTTGGTAAACAGATTGATATTCATACTGGAGGCATAGATAATATGCCTATTCATCATAATGGTGAAATCGCACAATGCGAGGCTGCAACAAGTAAAACCTTTTCCAAATACTGGATGCATAATGAGCATATCCAAATAAATAACCAAAAAATTTCAAAATCTGACAATACTGGCATAACAATGCAGAGTCTTATTAACAAAGGATACTCAGGCGATGACTACAGGTACTGGCTATTACAAAGCCATTATCGTACTAAAACAAATTTCAGTTATCAGGCACTTGAAGCATCACAGAAAGCACTTGCTCGGCTCAAGAGACTGGTATTTATAAAATATAAAGACGCACGCGGAAAACTCAATTCTAATAAACAGCTTGAAATAGTAAGTGCAATCAATAATGATTTGGATACTCCAAAAGTTATTGCGCTTATGCATAATTTTATCAAAGATAAGTCACTTAAAGATGGTGAAAAAAAAGCTCTCATACTAGAATGTGACTCACTGCTAGGAATTGGATTAACGGATAATCTACAAAAAGGATTATCGTCTATTGGACAAATGGCAGACAATAAAATACCTAAAAAAATACAAGAACTAATACAACGACGAAAAGACGCTCGTGCTGAACAAAACTGGACTGAAGCTGACCAATTGCGAGATGTAATCTTTCATGCAGGATACACCCTTGAAGATTCATCTGAAGGTACACAGATAACAAAAAGTAACCAATAAATCTAACATTCTTACAAATTTTGTTATCCACATATTTCCAACACTTTCCACACAAACAGTCAATGAGTTCACCATGCTATACTTGGACATATAAAAAAACATGACTACTTCCCTTTCCAAGTTAAATAAAAGTTTACGAAAACCTCCTCATAATATCGAGGCAGAGAAAGCTCTTATTGGAGCTATTTTGCTGAAGCCTAATGTGATGCATGACATATCAGTAGACATACACCCTGAAAGTTTTTACGCGAACAAGCATAGTCAAATATATCAAGCAATCATCACTATATTCACAAAAGGCGATCCTATTGACATGCTATCTGTTACAACCAGACTAAAGTCAACAAATCAACTAGACAAAGTGGGTGGTGCTACTTATATCAACGACCTTGTGGATACAGTTCCCGCAGCTGGCAACGCTCAATACTATGCGGATTTAGTGAGGAGTAAATCAGTACTTCGAGGACTTATTCACGCGGCTGATGATATTGCAGAAATGAGTTACCAAGACCCCGAGAACATAGACGAAACACTAGATATTGCCGAAAAAAAAGTCTACAATGTCACCAACTCATCTGCATCAAGCAAATTTAACACAATCGGAACTTCTCTTTCTGAAGCATGGGAGCGTTTTGAATATTTAAGTGCTAATCAAAATGAAAAACGAGGAGTGCCTACCGGCTTTCACGCGTTAGACAATATACTTGCAGGATTTCAAAAGTCCGACCTTATTATACTGGCGGCGCGACCTTCTATGGGTAAAACCACTCTCGCGTTAGACCTTGCAAGAAATGCTGCGTTGGAGCATGGTGCATCTGTTGGTATATTTTCTCTTGAAATGAGCGATCAGCAATTAGTCGATCGTATGCTAGCAGCTGAAGCAGGTGTTGACGCATGGAAACTACGCACTGGGAAACTAAACACAGATTCAGAATTTGAAGCTGTACAAGCCGCTATGTCAAGATTATCAGACGCTCCTATTCACATAGATGACCAGCCAGGTACCAATATTTTGAAAATGCGATCAGCTGCACGTCGACTAAAAAACGAACATGGGTTAGATTTACTTATTGTAGATTATTTACAACTCATGCACCCCACGAGCTCCAAAGCAAGCGACTCAATGACTCAACAAGTAACAGAAATATCTCGTTCACTAAAACTCCTAGCTCGTGAAATTGATGTGCCTGTACTGGCTCTATCGCAATTATCGCGTGCTGTAGAGCAACGTGGTGGCAGACCTCGACTCTCCGACTTGCGTGATTCAGGTTCTATTGAACAAGATGCTGATGTGGTTATGTTTATACACCGAGAAGACAAAATGAATCGTGACGAAGAATCAGACCGTCCAAATATCGCAGAAATTATGATAGAAAAACACCGTAATGGACCAGTTGGTAAAGCCGAGCTGTATTTTGATGCGCAGCATGTTCGCTTTCTTAACTTAGACACCCGACATTCCAGCAACGAGATGGTACACGCAAGTAACGATGATGATTTTTAATACGAAATAACAACTTACCAATTAACAATTCTAGAATCTGCTGTGTATGACAAATTTAGATAAGCTTATTAAATATTTTGAGGAATTTCCAGGTATCGGAGGGCGTCAGGCACGACGCTTTGCTTTTCATATTCTAAATCTTCCAAATTCAGACACCTCTGAAATTGCACAATTAATAAACAGCTTGCATTCGTCTGTTGTGTCATGTGCGAGGTGCTGTCGTTTTTTTTCAAAAAACGGCAGCACCTCTACCGAGTGTACAATATGTACGGATGTAAACCGTGACAGAACCAAACTTATGGTAGTAGAACGAGATACAGACATACAATCCATAGAACGCTCTAATATATATGACGGTTTATATTTTGTAATTGGAGGAACTGTAAGCCTGCTTGAAACCGCAGAATCCAACAAGCTCCGAGGAGGTGCGTTAAAGGCATCGGTGGACATTCAGCTAACCGAAAACTTACACGAAATTATACTTGGATTTTCTGTAAATCCCGATGGTGAAAATACTGCTAGATATATAGAGATATTATTAAAAACTCAGATTGAAACTAACAATCTAATTGTAACTCGTCTTGGCAGAGGTCTCTCCACAGGAAGCGAGCTTGAATATGCCGATACAGAAACAATTAAAAACGCTCTTAAGACACGCTCTTAAGACACGCGTTTAACTAACGGTTTTAATTTGTCATTAATATACTCTGTAATCAGAGTTGCAATTTCAAGCTCTTTATCATCTGGAAGTGTGTCTGTACCTTCTTGCATACTACTCATAGCAAATGCATGCCAAGATTTAGAACGGCTGAGTATTTCTTCAGTATATTTTTGTTTAATTGCCTCACTTACATCGTTTTGAGATAATCCAAACTCATTAACTATAGTAACATCGGTATCTTCTTCTGAAACTTTTTCCAGCATTTCACTCATGATTTCTTTTATTGCCTCAGGACTCATTATTTCTGCTTCTGGTGTTGGAATTTTTTCAATCATATATAGATAGTATATTACACATCTACTATTATACAAAATCAATTACACACAATATACAAACTTTCAGACTTATGTACAAATGCTCTGGATTGCTTCACTTGCGTTCGCAAAGATATACGATTCAAAATAACAAACAAACTCTTGTGAAAGTGTTATTTAGATTTTATGAACTTGTGAATAAAATCAAACAACTGAACAGTTCCAATATGGTGAGAAAGTGCGTAGGCACTTTCGCAAGTGGTTGTCGATACTTTTTCGAAGAAA
>CAZADB010000024.1:0-7224 GCA_964483835.1 uncultured Candidatus Saccharibacteria bacterium | reverse complement strand
TGATACAATGTAAGCATGATGATTTATTCAAAGTGATACCTATCAGCTATGCTGCGGGGTAGTTCATTTTCAATTTGTTAAAAGTCCTTATAAATTATGTCAGAAAAAATAGCAACTATTGGCGACGGGGAACATACTCGCAAGCATGAAGCTAAACTTGTACGTTTGGATAATATGCAACAATCCAGCCCGGAGCTTTACGAACGTCATGTCAAAAGAGGAGATATTGATGGAGAGCCTCTTATAGACGAACTCCGCAGGCTGATTGGTAATTTTGAATTAACAAAACAACTACGTTATAGACATAAGGATGAGGATCCACGTAAGAACGAAAGAAAACGCAAAGAAAATCATGAGACGACCGAATCAACAGGTGATCATATTGCCATGATGGGATATTTAACACATTATTTTTTACCGATTCTTGAAAAGGAGGGAATAAAATTAAAATATGAACAAATCGTAGATATGATCTTGTCTCATGATATTGCCGATGCCTCCACCGAGCATACTGTGGGAATTAAAAAAGATGTAAGAGTGCGTACAGCTGAGTTAGAAGCAACAGCAAAGGTGTTTGAAGAGATGCCTCAACGTAACGGCTTTAATCAACAGTTACGTGATAGCTTTTCAGAATATATTGCTCGTGATACACAAGAAGCAAAATTTGTACGTGCGTTAAACGGACTTGAATCCATGATGTATTTAATGTCCAGCACTCGTGATGAATGCAAAAAAATGATTGCTGGAAATGGCTACACTAAAGCAGATTATCAAAATCGTATTGGTGTATATTGCGAGGAATTTCCTACACTTGAAAAGGTATATAAATTGTTAGAAAAAACATTTATAGTAAATGGTTATTTTTCTAAAGAAGCACACGACAGACCCAAGGTGCTTTCTGTAGAAGAAGAAAGAAATATTTTTGCAGACGCGTCTGCAAAGACTTCATTAGAAACTCCTGACATTATTTCTGTAGAAGATGAGAATCAAAGAATTTCCCGTATGTACAATTTGAAAGATGCTCTTCGTTTTGGACATAAGATAGGCGACGACAATCACCCAGGAGACTCCGTTGGGGAACATACTGGATTCATGTTTCTTTTGGCTCGGTATTCATTACCTGAAATCAAAAAAGGAAAACTGGAAAATTCAGATAGCTTTACACTCTGGAACTTAAATTGGATATTACTAGCACATGATGTGGTGGAAAATATTACTGGAGACGAGATTGTCTATCAACACTCTGATGAACGTGACGATAGAGAGGAGCGGGCAAGAGGAGATATTGTGAATATTTTTTCACCTCGTGCTGGTGGAATGAACAAGAGTTTTAATGACGTTACACAACGTTATGAATTGGAAAAAAATAAAGTAAAACACGAAGGCTTACCAGCGACAGCCACTCCCGAAATTTTAATCAAAGCACTAGATGGTTTTGAGGCACTTCTTCATCTATTTGATAAAAATAAACGTCTAAAATTGACAGAAATAAATGAAAACAGAATAAAGCATTCCCAAAAGACCAAAGAAGATTCGCGTAAGTTTTTTGAACCGTTTCCGACACTATTAAGTCATTACGATGCTTTAATGACAAAATTTAAAGAAGAAAATATTTTTTAAAGAATAAAATAAAAGTACATATTCTTTTACAATATGTTATATCAAGTAATGTTCCAAGTCTGAGAGTAACTGTTTTATTGAGGTGTGGAATAAACAGCTGATTGTGTTAGTCAGACTGCTCTTGAGGGGGGGTGTCCAAATGCTCTGCGATTAGTGTATCTGAACATTAGACTTGTTACCAAATAATTTTTTTGCCAAAATTTCCAAATTTTGTGATATAGTAATTGCGTATATGGAGGATAAAAATAAAGGTGCAATAGATACTTTACGCAAACGTTTATATGAACGCGGGAAGCCTGCGATTGATCCAATTAAGCATGAGCTTACGAAGACTCACAAAAAAGTTAAGACTGTTTGGGATTCGGCACCCGATAAAACAAAGCATCAAGAAATAAAAACTTCAAACACACAGACTGGTTCGTCTGAAGAAATGCAGGTAAAAACCCCAGATGTCATGACTACAAAGAAAACAAAACGCAAATATAGAGTAAAATTATTACTCGCTGGCGTATTATTTTTTGTGTTATCTGTAGCTGCTTCTAGCCTGTTTATTATTTTTGGAAATAATACAATATCAACTGATAATATTACCATTGCAGTTACTGGACCATTTACAATGGGAGGTGGTGATGTTTTGCCATTACAAATTGGAATAACTAACGCAAATGCAGTTTCAATAGAGTCCGCAACGCTGATTGTGGAATACCCACGCGGAACACTATCTGCAGATGATGAAAAATCTAGTCTCCATATAGAACATTTTTCATTAGACACTATTAAATCTGGTGAAACAATCAATATACCATTGCGGGCTGTAGTTTTTGGAGAAGAGAATGATGAAAAATATATAAAAGTATCAATTGAGTATCGTGTTCAAGGGTCCAACGCAATCTTTTTTAAAGATGCAGAACCGTTTAGGTTTAAGATAAGTTCTTCGCCAGTGACAATTACTGTAGAATCGTTAAGGAAAGTATCTTCAGGTCAAGAGATTAATATTGAAATAGTGATAAATTCAAACTCTCCTACACTTCTGGAGGAAATCTTAGTAATTGCAGAATATCCATTAGGATTTAATTTTACTTCATCAACCCCAAGTCCTACAGGGTCTCGAAATATATGGCTTTTGAAAGATTTAGAACCTAAAGAAGCCAAAACCATTACAATTACTGGAGTTGTCGTTGGTAAAGACACGAGCGAGTATGTTATCAATTTCTCTGTCGGGATACCGAATGAACGAAATAAGGAAACTATCTCATCGGTGTTTGCCACGGCTCAAACTCAATTTGAAATAGAATCACCATTTATTAGTATAGATCTAAAAATTGATGATGTTCAAGATGAAGAAATTGTAATCAATCCAGGTGACACAGTAAGCTCATCAATTGAAATTAAAAATACTCTTACTGATTCAGTTTATGACATTGTAGTAGAAGTGCAATTTGAAGGAAATGCTTTGTCAGATGTTAATTTAGGTTCACCCGAGGGTTTTTATGACTCTCTACAGAATAAAATTATATGGGATGTTTCTACCGCTTCTGAGTTAGATGTCTTACATCCTGGCGAAAAGTTGCGTTTTACCTTTAATATGATTTCATCTAAAGAGTCACTTATAGCCCCTACAATCGTATTGGACGTTAATGTAAGAGCGCGCCGTGTATCAGAAAGAGAGGTAACGGAAGTATTACTTGGCACTGTAAGTAATGTGATTAAGATATCCAGTAGTCCAGATTTGGTTACTAGCATTGGATTTAATAGTGGTGCATTTCAAGACAGTGGACCCATACCCCCAAAAGCAGAGCAAACAACAACATACAGCGTGTCCTTTATGATTAAAAATGGAAGTAATGATATTTCTAATGCTGTTGTAACTGCAGTTTTGCCCACCTATGTTGAATGGAAAAATAAAACTTCTGGAGTAGGCACATTAACATTTAATGAAGCGAGAAGAATTGTAACATGGAATCCTCCGCCTGTGGATGCAAATGCTGCTATTATGACAACATTTCAGATTGCATTAACTCCAAGTACATCTCAGATTGGAGAAGAACCTGTTTTGATTGGTAAACAACGATTGAAAGCAAATGATAAATTTACTGGTGATGTAGTACGAGATGTTAATAGATCGTTGGATACAGAGATGTTATCTGAACACGGACACGCTCGAGGTAATGGTAGAGTAATTGAATAACGTGATTAAAACCCAACCACGAAATTAAGTTTAACCAGCCCGCACATCATTAAGCCTACCTCAAGAGCAGTCAGACTGCTCTTGAGATTAGGTGAAAACTCAAGGATAAAAAAGTGGTGCATATGTAGAATAGGCAGTACAATAGTCTAATGGATATTATTGATTCAGTTATTTTAGGAATTGTTCAAGGGATTACAGAATTTTTACCAGTGTCATCTACAGGTCATCTTATCTTAACTCGAGTAATTTTTGATATTTCAGATGTTAATGCACTTGCTTTTGATGCAATTCTACACCTGGCAACTGCGACGGCAGTAATTGTGTATTTTAGAAAAGACTTGTTTTTATTGGCTCAAGCTGGATTACGTAAACTAGGAAGACTGCCTGTAAACAAACGTGATGAAACATTATTATATTCATTGCTAGTGGCAACAATTCCTGCTGTCTTAATAGGCTTGTCTTTAGAGTCGTTTATGGAGTCAGCATTCCGAGCTCCTCTTTTAGTTGCTGTTATATTGGTGATAGGGTCTGTTTTTTTTATGTATGCCGAGTGGGTATATCAAAACACACCACGCGATAAAAGCATGAGTGTCAAGAAAGGTTTTAAAATTGGTCTGTTTCAAGCGTTGGCACTTTTACCAGGGATGTCTCGTTCAGGAGCAACCATCGCTGGAGGTATGTTACTTGGGTTGTCCAGAGTAGAAGCGGCACGGTTTTCATTTTTGCTTGCGATTCCTATTATTACAGGAGCGGGATTTAAAAAACTAATTGAAATGCTAGCTATTGAAGAAACTGTGTCTTGGCTACCTATTCTTGCTGGAGCAGTAGTGGCGTTTATGGTTGGATTGTGGGCAATTCATTTTATGTTGAAATTTGTTCAGACTCATACACTATGGCCATTTATTTGGTACCGAATAATCCTCGCCGGTGTAATTGTATTCATTACTTTATTAGGGTAATACAAAACGTTCTGCGTCAACAGAAATTTCTATTCATTATTGTTTATAAATAGTAATACACATACGCTGAATTACACGAAAAAGAACTGTTCTTTTTTACCGCTGTATTTACGAGCTTGTATGAGAAAGTGTCTAAACACTTTCTCAAGAGATTGTGTTCTATTTTCACACCGTCCGTCTTTGCCAGCGGAGAGAAGCGAAGACGTACGATTAGAATGAACGTCTTCTCACACTTTAATCTCGCAAAGACAACAATTAGATTTGTTCTTAAAATAAGAGTGAGTGTGTGATACAGGTGTCGTCTTTGGTTTCCCAAGATGAGGTATCTAGAGGTATTTTTTCTTTTCTGTAGCCATCTTTGAATTTTACAAATCCGTTTATTAAAGCAAAATCAAAGAGTTTTTTTGTTACTTTCACATCCTGTTCGCAGTATTTCATAATCTCTTTAATTTTCCCTTCTCGCCACCATCGCACAGCCTGTAGTCCGTCGGCACTTTTCTTTGTGTTTAATGTGGCAGACGCTACTGAATCTAGTTTAATTCGTCGTCCAAGTGAGCTGCGAATACTCGCCAATATATCAATGCTTTTAATCTGTGTTAAATCGCCATGGTAGTATTTATTTAATAGCGGAATATCAAAATTATCTCCATTGTACGTAACTAAAGCATCGGCACGTTCTAAAATTGGCCACACTGATTGGAGGTCGTCAATATGCACAGTGGTGTATATGTCGGTATCTCCCTCATAAAATGTTGCGACAGAAATATCTAATTCTACTGAGTTATTTGATCCTACCTCTTCAAATAAATTTTGTGTTTCAAGGTCAAATACAACATAATTCATCTTGTAATTTAGTTTTACCATTATTTTAATATAGTTACTGGGTCAGGTGGGTATTTTTAATCGTCTTTTAGAACGTCAATAATCTCTTCAACTGATCCAGATAATTCTGTTTTCTCTAGCAAGTTTTTTACAATGTATGTCTTATTCTTTATTTCATTTTCTCCTAACACAAGTGCATATTCAATAAAAGTATCTGAAGCCAGCGAAATTTTCTTCCCGACTTTTTTAGAACTTAAGTCTACAGTTGTTGAAATGCCAGCATTTCTAAACTCCTGTGCAACTTTCTGTGCATGGATATTTTCGTTGGTGCTTGTTGGTAAAATTGCTAGTGTGGGAGATGTTATGTTTGAGATAAGTAAGTCGTGACTAATAAGAAAATCGCGTAAAGTGACATCACCAAATCCAAATCCTGTTCCAGAGATAGCTTCACCTCCAAACATCTCGGTTAAGTTATCATACCTGCCTCCTCCCATCATTGAACGATTGTTATTTGTGTCCAAATCTACAACTTCAAATACCATTCCAGTGTAATAATCAAATCCTCGAATGATAGTTGGGTTAAATACAACAGGGCAGTACATTTCATTCATTGTTGTAATCAGTGTTTCTAGGTTAGAATATGCTGTAGTATTTTTGATTTTATGTGGGACTGCCTGAAGATTGTCGGCGTTTAAGAATTGTAATATGTCTGAAGTGTTTTCTCCAGCCACATTTGTCATTTTCTTTTTGAATTCAGATGTTTTAATTTTATTTTTCCTGTCTGCAAGGCGTGTAACTGCAAGGCGTGTATCGTCTGACAGCTCGAGTGTGTCGTATAGTGCGTCTAGTAATTTTCTGCTGGATACTTGTATTTTATAATGATCGCCATTAACAGCACCGAAATTTTTGAAGATTTCGTTAGCAAGTAGGATAATTTCAATATCAGCAGAAACATCGTCCACTCCAAAAATATCACAATTGAGTTGCCAGTGTTCTCTTAATCGCCCTCGTTGCATTCGTTCATATCGAAATAGATTGGGTATGGAGTACCACCGAACAGGGAAGGTGAGTTCACGTTGTTGTCCAGCAACCATTCGCGCAACTGTGGGTGTCATTTCAGGACGCAGAGTAACCTCTCTTTTTCCTCTGTCTAGAAATGTATATGTTTGTTCGTTTATCAACTCTTCATTTAACGAACCTTTGTTTTTATAAAGTGATGAAGGTTCTAGGATAGATGCATCGTACTGCTGGAAGCCAAACTGTTCGGCAGTCATGCTCCATACTTGGAACATGTATTTTTGTACTGACATTTCTTCGGGATAAAAATCACGCACTCCTTTGTATGGAGAGGTTGAGAGTTTGAATTTTTCAGATTTTGACATAATTAATGAAATTGTATTAGACTTGTTGCCAAATAAGATTTTGATGAAAATTTTATAATTTTGTGCGAAAATTTCAAAAAATGAGGCGGAATATCTGGATCTTTCAACGAATTTTTTGGAATTTGTAGCCAAAATTTGGAAATTTTGCCAAAAAAATTATTTGGTAACAAGTCTACTGTACAAAACAAGTTATTGCAACTAATTTCTTCGTGTTTGTATTGATGAATGTTCGCTCATTATACTGTCTGATGCT
>CAZADB010000023.1:0-7293 GCA_964483835.1 uncultured Candidatus Saccharibacteria bacterium | reverse complement strand
TATTTTTCTTTGAAAAAGTATCGACAACCACTTGCGAAAGTGCCTACGCACTTTCCTCCGAAGGGCGACCCTTCGGAGGCATATGTTAATTATTATATTTTTAGTATTGGGTAACAAGTCCATTATTTTTGGAACAGTTTGGCGTGCTTCTTTATGTACTCGTCAATGGTGATAACAAATTCGGCATGGCTCCATATTAGGGGCGAGGTTGACACATGCTCTCCGGTTATCGCATTAATCTGTTCGGATAATATTCCGCTTTTTTTTGCTTGTGCGCATGTCCATTCTAGTATTTGAAATGCTTTTTCAAGATCTTTTATGCTTTTTGATGACATAATATAATATTGTGCAATCCAAAGTGTTGTTATAATCCACGGATTTGGTTTTCCAGTTTCGTGTGGAGTATAGTACATGTCTCCTTCGTATCTTACATAACCCATTTCTGGTGAATTTATTTTTAATGTATCTTCAATAGTTTGAAATGCTTTTCGTACACGAACATCATTTGCATCAATTACCCCAAAATAAACAGGCCCGAAAAAACTACTGATGTCAATTGTCCTATCAAATACATCATCTTTATTTTCATATGCACGAATATGTTTGATGAACATATTTATATTTTCATCGTACATGTGTTTCAAAATTGAATTCTGTATCCGTTGTGCAACAGCAGAATAAGTGCGGGAGGATTCTTCCTTTCCAAGAAGATGTGCAAATTTTGATGCACTATCAAGAGCTGCAAATACTGACGATGCAGTATATGTAGAAATACCAAATTTTTCTTCCCATAGATCAAATGAATTATTAGGTAAACCTAAACGAGATTCTATAAATTCCACCATAAAATCAGCCGACTTTTCAATAAATGGATTATATAAAGACTCTATGTATTCAACATCTTTTGCGATTTCATAGTGTTTCCAAAGCATGTGAATAATCAAAGCTGTCCCGTCTTCTTGTATAGGAAATTCAGGTACGCCTTCAATAATCCAAGGATGCCACGAACTGCCTAAGCAACCATCGGTACGATATTTGTGCATAAAATATCCTTCACGTTCCAGATTTTGCGACATAAATGTAAAAAACCGAGACGACACATCGCTATGCCCCGACCTGTCAAGAGCATTTGCTATAAAGGCAGCATCTCGTGGCCAAACATAGCTGTATGTATCTCGACCATGATGAAGCATGTGTGTATCACCAGAGGCTATAATCCCACCACGATTATCACAATGCACTCTGATTATAACTAAAGATTTTTTGTATAAAATACGCATCTCATCAGACAGAAGTGACGTATCTGTATCAGAAGAATTAGACCAGACCTTCCAGTATTTTTCGGTGGAAAGCAATAATCTTTCAGGGGTTTCTTGTAGTACATGAGAATTCAGATCATGTACTTCTTCTATTGTCTTTGCACATGCAATCCAATATTGAATTTGTGTATGTTGATTTGCAGTGAGATTTACAGTTATTCCTATAACGCAATCAACAGACCCGTGTTCGATTGGATTTTTTTCTAACACTCCATCGCATGCGTCAAAATATGTTCCCTTTTTTCCTTCTATACCAAATAACCCAATATTATACTCAGTAAACTGAACGTCATTGTGAGTCGCGTTTATTAGAAAAGTGTGTTTGCCTTTATAATGGATAATAGCATTTACACGAGGATCAAAAAATCCAGTGTCGCCTCGTCTGGACTCTGAAATTCGAAACTGTTGAGAGAAAAATATTTTTATTTCTCGAGATTTATTACTTTCATTTCCTATAGTAAAAGATCGTATAAATATATTTTTCTCGTTGTGAACTACGTCTACGCTGGATAGCGTTATTCCTATTTTGTCGTTAACCGCATGCATGTTACCAGCCATAGTCTTGTCATCAGAATCTACAACAATATGCCATTGGGAATCATCAAGCCACGAAATAGCTCCATCAACATACACCCCTATTCTGTGTACAAAATTACCACTTGCACCACTAACATGATTACTAAATCCCACAAAAGGATAATAAAAATCACGAACTTGTCCTCTATTATCTAATCCGACAAGTATATTTCCATTTCCTAATGTGAGAGCTCTGGACATATTTATGTAATTAATTATATAATCGCAAGTGCTTTATTACAACTGTTTTTGCAGACGAAGATTTGCGAGATTTGCGTAAATCAATAGCACACTTATCATCATTCAACACCTCTTCCACCCATTTTGCAAAATCATTTTTTTCACCAGTGACATGATGTAAAAAAACATCATCTCCCATAGAACCAAAAGCAATCTTCAACTGATGTAAGTCAGCCAGCACTCTTCCATCAGTAGTCCAAAAACATTCTGTATCAGATGCACAGATTAACACTCGAACTATTTTTTTGTTCGTTTTCTTTTTAGTTATTTTTTTAGCTACTTTTTTTGACGACTTTTTTAACAGATTCTTTTTAACAGATTTAACAACTTTTTTCTTTGTTGTATTTTGCTTTGTTTTTTTAGGGGCTTGTTTTGATTTTTTAGTAATTTTGGATGTGTTTGAGGTCATTTTTTTAGTAGGCATAGTTATTTTTTAAAATTTATAAGTGATAAAATATTGGAAAAAAATTTCTGTATATTTATAATAATTCTCTTCCAAAATGGTGGCGTGGATATTTGTTTTTTTGCTTTATTTTTATGTAACTGCAACTGCTTATCTTTTATAATACACTGTACTCGTAATTGTAAATCACTTAAAGCATTCATGAAAGCCATATACGCATCATATGGGGATTCGTGTGGAGAAAAATATGCATGTACATCGCCATCATTAGACCATTTTGTACACATGTAATAAAAATGGTCAGATGTTTGTAACTTTCGCCATGTTTCAATTAGCTCTTTGTTTTGTGTGCTTAATACATCTTCCTCCATTTTGTAAATAGAATTAATAGCATCTTTTTGGATATCATTACCTGTCCATGCTGTCAAATCACGATCGGTATCAGCCCAAGTTAGAATATCGGGCACGTCAATTTCCCCTACCGAATCGTAACTTTGAATTGTTTCTGTCGGTGTCTTAAAAGCTGTATCGGGGTGGTTTAGAAGTAAATCTGGTAAGATTTTTATAAAATTAAAAATACCAGTATCACTCCATTGATGCTCACCAAACGTTTCATAATCCATAAATAAATTTATGGTGTTGCCATCACCATGGTGTGAATGTATCCAATCGGCATATGTTTCTGCCGACAATGGATAACTTTCCCATTCTTTGTTGCTAAAACGAAATGCAATATCATCAGATAATTTGTAATTTTTTAACAAAACTTTTATGTTGTTGCATCCAACTGGTTTGTAGACATAATTTGGGCTTCTCCATTGTAAAACTGGCTCCCATCCTTCTGCCATAATACCAAGATACCCGTTGTCCTCACACCATTTGGCTAAATCGTTCCTGTACGAAAGTTCAGTATTACGAAATACTTTCGGTTTTTGTCCAAACAATTCATATATGCGATTGGCGTGTTGTGATACCTGACGTTCAAATTCGGGTATTGAGTAAAAAAATGATAGGGAATGATAATATGTATCTGCCAAAATTTCAACACGACCTGTCGCGACAAGTTTCTGAAAACTTTCTATAACATCAGGGGTGTATGTTTCAAATTGATCAAGGACCGTCCCCGAAAAAGAAAGTGCGAAGCAAAACTCTGGATGTTTTTGTAATAGATCTGACAATATCTTATTCATCGGTCTATATGACTTTTGTGCAACTTTTTCTATTATTTTTCTATTATTCAAATCTGATTGAGAGTTGTCATTGAAGTATTGCTCGTCTTTACCAATATCAAAAACTCTATATCGCTTTACTCGATATGGTTGGTGTACATGAAAATAAGGACAAACTGTAAGCATATTTATTTTACTAAGGTTACTAGTCGATTGTAAATATTAATAATTTTCTCTGATGCCTTCGCCCATGTTATGTGATGAACTTCTTTACAACCTTCGTCTACTAATTGTTTATGCATAACTGGATATTTTAATGTTGATAAGATTTTATTTGCCATTTCGTCTACGTCCCAAAAATCTACTTTCAAAACATGTGTAATAACCTCAGACACTCCAGACTGTTTTGAGATTAATGACGGCGCGCCATACTGAATAGCTTCAAGTGGAACTAAACCAAATGGCTCAGACACCGACGGCATTACTAACAGATCTACGCTTTGGTACATCTGATCTCTCTCCTTGTCCCAAAGAGCTCCTGCAAATAAGACTTTCTGTGAGAGACCTAAAGCTCCAACTTGTTGCATAATTTGTCCTGTCATATCTCCTTTGCCTGATATTACAAATATCACATCAGGATTATACTCAAGCACTTTTACGGCTGCGTTTATAAAATAATCAACACCTTTTTGAATTGTAATTCGACCGTGATAAAGTACAATTTTCTTTCCTTGTGACTTTAATTCTTGCAGAGTTGGAGCATGCTTCTCTTGTCTATGTGTGGCTATACCATTATGAACAACATCTATTTTTTGTGGATTAATTCCATATTTTTCAATAACCAGTTGCTTGGTAAAATTACTAACTGTAACAATAGTATCCGCCACATCAAAAGCTTGTTTTTCAATTTTGTATACTTCACTATCAACATTATTACCTGCCGCTTGGTCAAATGCAGTAGCGTGCACATGCAGTATCAGGGGCTTGCCACTTATGTACTTTGCTCTTACACCCGCCAAATACGAAGTCCAGTCATGAGCGTGTATTAAGTCAAAAGTTTCGTGACCTGCAATTTTTTCTGCATTATCGGAAAACGTATATACTTCATCCAGTAATGTGCTTTGATATAATTTACGCACTCCATGTTTATCATATATATCTATGATAGATTGAGATCCAATATATGGAGTAACATATGAGTGTATTTGATGTATTTTTACAACAGACTTTGAATCAGCAAAAATAAAACGAGCATTCCCTACGGTAGGTTGCACTTTAGGAAGAACAAAAATAACCTCAATTCCTTTTATGGCGAGCTCGCTAGTTAAACCATGGCATGCAACACCAAGACCCCCTGCTGTCTGTGGAGGGAAATCCCATCCAAATGTAAGAACTTTCATGTACAAATTAAATCAAATCAATTTACTTATGTGGACAAATACAATAAAATTAATTCGTGTAATTATAATATCATGTGAGAATTATAAAACACCTTATGCTTGTGCAATACAAAACACCAGCGCCTATGACGCTAGTGTTTTGTATTGCAATAAAGCTAACAAACTCTAAATAAATAACGTAGTCTGACTAACCCATTATATTAGTCAGACTAATATAATTACTGGTTTACTCGATGGGGTATTTATGTATTGTTAATTTAAGTCATTTTTACATCAATATTTACCCCTGAAGGCAGGGATAAATTAGTAAGAGCTTCTACGACTTTGCCGCTTGGCTCAATGATATCGACAACTCGTTTATGCATTCGCATCTCAAATTGTTCTCGTGCGTCTTTGTGGACGAATGATGAACGGTTGACTGTGTACTTCTTGATTTCTGTAGGAAGTGGAATTGGTCCTACAACTTTCGCATCAAAACGAATTGCAGTATCAATAATTTGCTTTACAGAAGAATCTAGAATCTTATGTTCGTAAGCACGAACACGAATTCGCAGCTTTGGTGTGGAATTATTTTCCTTTTCCTTTTTCTTTGTGTCTTTTTTAGTTGTTGTAGCCATGATAATTTTTTGTCGCAAAAAGATACAAGTATCTTTAGGAAACGCTTGGATTGCCCCAAGTGCAAGGCGAGCAAGAAATTTTTCTTGAACCGTACGTCGGTACGGCGAAAGAAAAATTATCGCAGCTCAACGAAGTAATTGGGGTAAGTCCAGGCGTTTCCTAGGCGATGATTTTTGTTACAACTCCTGCGCCGACGGTCTTACCACCCTCACGGATAGCAAAGTTAGTCTGCTCTTCTAGAGCCACTGGAGCTACAAGTTTTACGATGAAAGTTGCAGTGTCTCCTGGCATCACCATCTCAGTTCCTTCTGCAAGGGTTACATCACCAGTTACATCTGTTGTTCGGATGTAGAACTGTGGCTTGTATCCTGAGAAGAATGGAGTATGACGTCCACCTTCTTCTTTACCAAGTACATATACCTCAGCTTCGAATTCTGTATGTGGTGTTACTGATCCTTTGGCTGCCAGTACCTGACCACGGTGTACGTCTTCTTTCTTAGTACCTCGCAGGAGAATTCCTGCATTGTCTCCGGCTTGTGCCTGATCTAACTGCTTGTTGAACATTTCTACACCAGTAACTGTTGTGGTTGTTGTATCCTTCATTCCAACAATTTCAATTTCTTCTCCAACCTTCACAAAACCTCTCTCTACTCGTCCTGTTACTACAGTACCTCGTCCTTCAATTGAGAAGATGTCCTCAACAGGCATTAGAAATGGCTTATCAAGCTCTCGAACTGGAATTGGGAAGTATTCATCCATTGCATCAACAAGCTCAAGCACCTTCTTGCCCCAGTCTCCGGCAGGATCTTCAAGTGCTTTAAGTGCAGAACCTTTAATGACAGGTGCTTTTTCACCGTCAAATCCGTTTGCTGTAAGCATTTCTCGAAGTTCCTCTTCAACGAGTTCAAGCATTTCTTCGTCGTCTACCATGTCGCACTTGTTCATAAATACGATCATCTGTGGTACACCAACTTGCTTAGCAAGAAGAACGTGCTCACGAGTTTGTGGCATCGCTCCGTCTGTAGCAGCAACTACAAGCACCGCACCGTCCATCTGTGCAGCTCCAGTAATCATGTTCTTGATGTAGTCCGCGTGACCTGGCGCATCGATGTGTGCGTAGTGTCGCTTTGGAGTTTCGTACTCAGAGTGAGAAAGTGAAATTGTAATACCTCGTGCTTTTTCCTCTGGTGCCTTGTCAATATCTTCTACAGCTTTAAGGTTAGCTACGTAACCTTCACCGGCTTGCGCTAGTACGTTTAGAATTGCAACTGTTAGAGTAGTCTTACCATGGTCAACGTGACCAATGGTTCCTACGTTAATGTGCTCTTTAGATCGATCAAAATCTGCCATAAATAATAAATTAATTTTTTAATAAATATATATCGCACATAGCTGCTTTTGTTTTAATATAAAAATAAAAGTCTACTCCAGTGTAAATGCGGAGCCGCGAGAACATCGCGCCACATTTCCACTGCAGGTTATGACAATGAGCAATATAATTTCCCTGATATAAATAAACTTTTACCAGTGCGAAAATAATATCAAAATGACACATTTTTGCAAGGGCT
>CAZADB010000022.1:0-7725 GCA_964483835.1 uncultured Candidatus Saccharibacteria bacterium | reverse complement strand
GTGGGGTTCAGTCCAGTATGATATTTTTCTACGAAAAAGTATCGACAACCACTTGAGAAAGTGTTTAGACACTTTCTCAAGGCTACGACTGACAAAGACGAACTACCAGAATATGAATTACTTCCCAGACTCGAAAAGACGGTGAACAAATAGAACTTTTTACACTCGCTGGTAAAAGCAAAGCTCGAAGCAATCCAGAAGTTTTATTATTCAGAGTCATTAGACTTGTTACCAAATAAGATTTTGATGAAAATTTGGAAATTTTGCCAAAAAAATTATTTGGTAACAAGTCTATTATACTAAAATTCAATTTTATTGACCTGTACTTATCCTAATTTTCTTGGTCTGCGAACGATCCAAATAAATAGTATCCAGAAAACAAATATGGATAATGTAAAAGTTGCTATGTTTACAATATTAATATATTTATCATATTGCCATAAGGAATATTCTAATTTACCCTTATCGGACAACGCATCTACTTGCAGAATTCCTTCAAATGTAATTATTTTTTGTGTATTATAATCATACATTTCAAATAAAATAGTATATGCACCATCATATTCAAATGATGAAATAATTGTTTGATACACTAGTTTATTTGGATCATTACCTAACATATACGAAACTGACGGAGTATTTGGGCTATTAACTGTCATTATAATTTTTCTTATATACTCAGGAATAAGAAAATTTTGAATTTGAAATATAACTGGAGATCGATTATGTATGTACATTACATCAAAAATTGGTTTGATTAATTTATTATCTTGTAAAATATTTATATTCCAAAAGTTTAAACTGGATTTATATTCAGTTTCTACAGACACTTCAGATATGATTTGATTATCTGTTATTCCTAAATTTTCTCTGTAAACTTTTATGACAGATCCAGAAGAAATATTTCCATGTTTATCATATGAGAAAATTGTATAATATTGCTTATCATAAAATTGCAAAGCATCTTCGTCTAAAAATATTTCAGACTTACCTTCATACACAATAAATCCTTCAGAAATATCGCGTGGATAAAAAAAATGATTTCGTACTATACGCACTTTGTAGAAATTTGCATATGCAGAATTTACCCACGAGAGTATCACAGAATCTTTTTTGATAGCTGCGTCTAAATTAGACACGTTTGTAAGTAACGATATTTCTACAATAGACATAGTTGAAAATGCTCCCTGAGACAAGATGTATTCTTTGTCATATTGTGTACTCGCGATTATTTTATATATGTATGTCGTTCCCGGCTCTAAATTACTGATTACAGCTTTATGGTTTCTATTAAATACATCATCTGTTATAAAATGGGAATCATCTGATCCAGCCTTGGTCCATGTTATTAAATATGTTGTATTTATGTTAGTTGACCAATGTATATCTACGGATGTTTGAGATGGTAAAATTGATAAATTAATTAAATCCACTTCTTCCAAAACAGCTGTCCTGGGTAAAGTTTGAGTAATTGGACCATGCTCCTGATGATCATGATCTATAGTCACTCCTATTGTAAACTCATTAGAATCAGAAATAGCTTGTGCTGGTGCGATTATTCCAGTAAACACAAAACTACAAGAGAAAAAGATAATTCCTGCAACACGAATCATATAGGTAATGCAGTTAATGTAATAGTCGCAGTATACGTGCCTTCGGGCTGTATAACCCCACCACCTATTCCAACACGAAATAAAATAGACGTATTAGTACCAGATGGATGATTGGATGTAGATGCAGACGCAATAGGCACTGCTAAAGTAGACAATCCGTCCCAACAAGCAGATGGTGTGTTACCACTACCAACACCACAAGTGATAGAGTCATCTAAAAAACGCTGGACCACATCCAGTCCTTCTGGAGTATACCCAAAATGAGACTCTGTTGATGCAGTTGTAAACACAAAATCTGGAGTTGGTCCAGAAGAATAGTCTGCAATTGAGTATAATCCTCTTTGCATTGCTGGGCTGCTTGATGTTTGTATAGTTAATTGATACCCAGACAGACTGTCAGTTGTTATAGTTACATTTGTAGAGCCATTAGAAACACCACCCGTGATGCCACCAATAGCAGTGTCCATAACAACATTAGGAGCGACAGTCATAGCCAAATATATTTCATGCATCTGTTGGTAACCAGAACGAAGTAAATAATTCGCACTTCCTGATAGTCCTGTAGCCACTTCACCTGTAGTTGATTCAAGTGAGTAATTTGCAGACGCAGAAAGTCCTCCGCTTATATTTACACTGTCACTTTTAATTTGAAAATTACCGCTACTCATGACCTGTGCTCCTGCAACATGAATCGATAAAAGCAAAATCGGTGCAAATAGTATTGCTAATATTGTTGATGATAAAAAATCAGTATTCATTAAATTATTTTTTACGCTTAAACTCAAACCTTGTGGATAAAAATCGGAGTAGTAAAAAGATTACAAGTAATGTAACAAAAATAATTAACAATGGTTTCCATGGAATAACCCAAAATGTTAGAGTTGACTCATCAATGATATCATCATACCCTCTATTAATACGGACTATCGCTGTGTATCGTCCAATCATAAATTCTTGATCCCAGCTAATTTCTCGGGTTCGTAAAGATTGGGGCAAGGAAAACCATGGGCTTATTTCCACCAGTCCAACTTCGTTGCCTGTCATATTTAAGATACTTATTTCACCGTAAGGATTCAAATGAAGTGATCCTGTATTTTCAAATACGAGTTCAAAATTAATCGGTCCGGAAGTGAAGAGTTGTTTATTTGATATAGTTTCAAATGCAATTAATTCACCATGTACATCGATACTACCTGGAACTGATATAAAAAATAAGGTCCCTATGCGACTAACAATGACGGAAGTCGGGGTAGTGCCTGATATGTCATTCAAATTCTGGTCAAAAGACACAATGGAGATTAAAACACTTCCATATCGTCCACCAGGTTCAGCATCTAAAGGTATGGAAACTGTCACAGGTATAGTTGCCCTCTCCATATAATTAAGAGTAAACTCCATATGTGGAATTTGTATATAATCTTTTAATGTATGAGGACCTCTATCGTCTCCTAAGAGAACTACCGCCTGATCATCGTCTCTACTTCCTTTAATATCCTCTATTTCAATAGTAAATATTTTAGGCTCGCCCATTCTATTTGTAACAATCATCGGAACAGTCTTAGACTCACCTGGTTCTAACACGATATCAAATTTTCCAGGTCCCACAACAAAATCTTGGACGGTGCTGACTCCGTCAATTTTTTCAATTGTGTAAGTTATCATGTCCGAAGAGGTTTCATCGTCTATGAAAGAGGTAATACCTTCCTGAGAATTTACACTCCAAGGAAGTAAAAATAACACAATCCCAAAAAACAACATAAACACGAGTGCCTGATTTATATATTGTTCTGTCTTCATGAATATTTCTACTAATTTATTACTACGGTTAATGTTGCAGTCGCTGTATAATTTCCAGAAGGTACTACGAATGTTGGGCTTGCAGGTACATGTACTCTAAATTGAATTGTTGTGGTAGCCCCTGCAGGAGGGGTATATGATGTTCTATTTACAATAGTTTGAGCTACTGTATTAGGTGAAAGCCAACACTCCGACACACCACTGGTTCCACTTCCACAAATAGTGCCATTGTCTAGAAATGTTGAATGTATATCAGCACCGTCACTTACAGAGTGTACAGAATACGCAAATTGTGCATGTCCTTGAGGGACAAATGTACGATCCGCGGTGATGGTAGACAGATAGTTATTAATATTTCCACCCCCTCCAACTCGGGACATGGCTACTGGACTAGAAAACAAAATAGTCATGTTATATCCTGTAGTATTATTAGTAGTGACTGAGACATTAGTAGATCCATTTCCCGTACCACCTGTAAGACCAGGAATTGAAGGAGTAAGTGTAATATCAGCAGCAGGAGCAATAAAAGATATTTCAGGTGTAATCACTTGAGTTACCACAAAAATATCCGACACGTTTGCTCTACTTATTACGGGCTCCATAAAAATAAAAGTAATGATAAGAACTAAAGAGATAGATGTTGCTGTAACAGCAGATGATACAAGAGGACTATTTATTTTTTGTACAAATTTCATATATATTAATATTAATATTTATATTAATTGATTATACTTCATAATGCTCCAATACGTAAATATATATTGTGCATAAATTATTTTTTTATGTCTACTATTACATTGTGGCTTATTTTACATCCTAAAAAAATGATAACCACACCTGAACTATTGAAGATTTTACAGACTCTGTTTCAAATAAATATAAGGTGGTTATGCTTGTCTCGTATATTTTTGTGACAGACTGTAGACCAATTATCACTAAAGATACCACAAGTGAAATTACTACGGAAATCAATATTATATATGAACGAAAGAATAACATCGAGACTTTGTTGGGATTAGTTGCAATGCCAGATGTTCCTATTGTTGGATTACGATTATTTCTTCCATATGTTTGCATACTAATTACTCCATCAATATTATGTTCTATTAGAATTTTTTTATTATTCTTTTTTGTTACAGATTTCCTATGTATCACTTTTATTTTTTTTGCAGCAGATGATACATTATTAGATTTAATTTCCTTCTTTTTTTCTACAGATATATGTTTTATTAGAGTATCATCTGTACCTAACGTTTCAACATTAGAAGAAAGACTAGAATCGTAAATGGAAAGTTTTCCTGTTTTACCTTTGACATATTTTGATACTGGAATCAAATCATGTTTGTCTGTAAAATAGTTGAGTCCTCTATTTTGTGATGTTTGTGTATAAAATTGTTTGTCATCGTAATAGTGTATTTTATTCCCATTATTCTTTGAAGCAGTCCTGTGTATTATTTTGGTGTTTGTCTTATAACGAGTTTGTCTATATTCACGAATAGAATTTTCCGATACATACCAACTGCGACCAACCAAATGTGAATCTACCTTTTTTCCTCTGCATAACTGACCAACATAATCTCTCGTGTAGCCGAGTTCTCGGGCAATATCCGTTGCTTTTACGTATTTTTTACCACCAATACTAATAGTATTCATACGCAAATAAGTATACAGAGTATACGAGATAATACAAGTTATTTAGATTATTTAATTTTACTTCCCTATCTGCGTGGTCACAGTAGTAGTCTTTCGTATACTCTGAATAACAAAACTCTGCTTTTTCTGGATTGATTCGGTCTTTGCTCTGACAATGCAAGAAGTGATCTAGTAGTTTCTTTATTCAGAGTTGTATAGTTATTTCGATATATATTTTTTTATAATTGCCTGTAATAATATTGGATTTGCTGATCCTTTAGTAGCTTTCATGCATTGTCCTACTAAAAATTGAATTGAAGACTCTTTGCCTTGTCGATACTCTTCAGCAACATTTGCATGTTCAGATAGAACTGTTTCAACGACAGGAATGAGATCTTCTTCAGAATTTTTTTGTAATAAACCTTTGTCTTTAGCTATCTTTTGTGGATTTATACCTTCAAACACAACCTCATTAAGAATGTTTTTTGCTACTCTGGATGTGATATCTTTTGATACGACCATTTCAATCAAAATCTTAAACATATCATAAGAAGCTGTTTCAAGCAGCTTGTCTTCTGATTCAACTAATCCTAGAATATCTGATACGAAATAATTCCCTGTTGTCAGGATATTTTTCTTGCTGGTTACGTTTTTTATTGAGTTTATAAAGAAATTATCTCTAACTTTGTCTGAAATAATAATTTCAATTTGAGAGTCCGGCAAGCCGAGTTCTCGGTAGAAATACCGCTTATTTTCAGGGGTTTCAGGTAATATCTCGGGTAGACGAGAATTGGAAAATTCTTCTATCTCGGAGCGTTTAAACTTGGGAATATCAGGATCTGGAAAATATCGGTATTCATCAGCAGATTCTTTAATCCTTTGAGTAAAAGTATTATTTCTTTTCTCGTCCCACCCTCTGGTTTCTTGTGTTAGTTTGCCTCCAGATTCAAGTACTTTTATATGACGTTTGGCTTCAAATTCAATTGCCGCTTCCATAATCTTAAAAGAATTCAGATTCTTAACCTCAACTTTCGTTCCAAGTATATCAGTTTTGCTTACAGAAATGTTTGCTTCTACACGCATTTCACCTCTTTCCATGTTTGCATCTGAAACATTAAGAGTGCGTAGTAATAATTGCAATTCTCTTGTAAAGTCTCCAGCTTTCTTAGAGTTGTGAATAACTGGTTCCGTTACTAATTCCATAAGAGGAACGCCAGCTCGGTTAAAATCAATCAAACTTACATCTTCTAAATGTTGGCTTCTGGCGGTGTCTTCTTCTAGGTGAATGCGTGTGATTTTTACCCCAGCCAACTCTCCTCCTGAAACAAAGGGAAATTTATATTGACTAATCTGATATGCTTTAGGAATATCTGGATAAAAATAATTTTTTCTATCAAACTCACTATATTCAGCAAGTGTCCCTCCAATGGCAGTTCCCACTTTCATTAGGCAATGTACGGCCTCTTTGTTTACTACAGGCAGAGTGCCTGGATGTGCTGTACATATAGGGCATATGTTTGCATTTGGTTTAGAATCATGTGGATTATTTTTGCACCCGCAAAACATTTTACTTTTTGTTTTCAACTCAGCATGTACTTCTATTCCCACAGTAATTTTATATAAATCCATAGAAATTATATTAACATATTCTGTATTTAGTTACGAAGATATTTGATAAGCTCATCACGTAATAATTTCACGCTTTCTTCATCATGTTCTGATATTATAAACACACGATTCTTATTTATGTCAATTTCTTGTACAATGGTATCAATATACTGTTGTGTTACAAGGTCTTTTTTGGTCAAAATAATCCATTCCTCTTTGTTTTTAAGGGTGTGATCATATTTAGTCAATTCATTTCTAATTTTTTTATACTCAGAGATAGGATCATCGTGCTCTAAAGAAACCAGATGTAGTAACATCTTCGTTCGTGTAATATGTCTTAAAAATTTATGCCCAAGACCTTTACCTGTATGTGCGCCTTCAATCAGTCCAGGTATATCGGCCAAAACATATCCGAATAAATTGCCAAGATGCGGACGAAGTGTCGTAAACTCATACATTCCAATTTTTGATGTAGAATTTGTGAATATATTTAATAATGTAGATTTGCCAGCATTAGGCAGACCAATCAGACCAACATCAGCAATAAGAGACAGTACAATCGAAAATCTTGCCTCTTCTCCTTCTTTGCCTGGGGTTGATTCAATCGGCGCTCTGTTGGTTGAAGATTTAAAATGCACATTTCCTAATCCTCCACGTCCTCCTTTTAAAACACAAACTATGTCACCCTCTTCAAATAGCTCGTATTGTCTATCATTATCAATATTTGTGATGATTGAGCCTATTGGTACGTCAATATACAAATCAGCACTCCCTTTCCCCCATTGGCTATCATTACGACCAGCTTCGCCATTTTTTGCAATAAATTTCTTTGATCCTGTGTATTTAGATAAAATATTTAAATCTCTCACAGTCCTAAAATATACATTGCCACCATTGCCACCATTGCCACCAGATGGTCCAGCAAGTGGTTTAAATTTTTCATGTGCCCAACGAACCGATCCATCGCCACCATCCCCTGCTTTTGCATATATTTCTAATTCATCTACAAACATAATAAAGACTCTTTAATCATAGTATATAACCACATTTCTGTTTATTTGTCACTTTGTTACAT